>CANGCW010000030.1 GCA_947452525.1 Actinomycetota bacterium | reverse complement strand
TCTGCAGTTGTCTGCGAACTAACCCATCTTGCAACGCTCTATCACGATGATGTTATGGACGAAGCATCAATGCGTCGAGGCGTACCGAGCGCCAATGTCCGATGGAATAACACTGTCGCGATTCTGACTGGTGATTACCTCTTTGCTAAGGCCTCAGATCTCCTCGCAGACCTTGGTCCGGAGGCAGTCCGACTTCAGGCAAAGACCTTCGAGCGGCTCGTTATCGGTCAGATCTCTGAGACCCAAGGCTCTACTGAAGGCCTCTCACTTCTTAGCCACTACATCAAAGTTATTGAGGGTAAGACCGGTTCACTCATCGCAACCAGCGCGCGCTTTGGTGCCATGTTTGCTGGCGCTCCTAGCGAAATCATTGAACGCCTCGCTGCATTTGGCGAGAAGATCGGAATCGTCTTCCAACTTGCAGATGATGTCCTCGATGTTGAGAGTGAGAACTCTGGCAAGGTTCCGGGAACAGATCTCCGTGAGGGCGTACCAACGCTCGTCACTCTCTTTATTATTGAATCGGATCGCCCAGAAGATGCTGAGCTTAAGGCGCTACTGAGCGCGCCGATTGAAGATGAAGAGGTCGTTCAATCTGTTCTGAAGCAGTTGCGCACCCACTCTGCTCTGACTTCAGCAAAGAAGTTATTAAAGGATTATTTAGAGTCAGCGCTCGCCGAGCTTGCACCACTGCCTGATGGTCCGGCTAAAGCAGCTCTTGCCTCACTCTGTAACGCTATTGCTGACCGCTCTGCTTGATCTGATTAAATCTGTACTCAGTACAAAGAGCGCGACCCAGACGATAATAAATCCAACCCAACGATAGGTAGACATCTCTTCGTGGCGCACAAAGACGCCAATCATGAAGCTGATTGATGGGGTGATGTACTGCATCAGACCAAGTGAGGTAAGTGGCAGCCTATTCGTTGCGCCGATAAAGAAGAGCAACGGAATTCCTGTTACAAGTCCTCCGCCAATAAGCAGGAGAGTTGTTGAAGCTCCATGGCCGAAGTGGTTTCGACCATGCGCTGCGAGATAAGTGATAAAGCCGAGGAACGGCACGAAGAGAAAGAGGCCTTCCACTGCGAGGCTCTGTACTGCTGGGATCTTCAACTCTTTCTTAATGAGTGTGTAAGCGCCCCAAGAGACCGCTAGAGCCAGCGCAACGTATGGCGGATGGTGATAACCGATAGTGAGAACCAATACGCCAACGGTTGCAATTGCTGTTGCCGCCCACTGCAGTGGTCGCATCTTCTCTTTGAGGAAGATAGTGCCGGTCGCGATCATAAAGACCGGGATGATGTAATAACCGAGCGATGTCTCAACAACGTGGCCATGGTTAACGGCCCAGATAAAGACGAGCCAATTCGTTGTAATACAGAGGGAGGCAATAAAGAGGCCTACAGCAACTCTGCGATCACGGAATAGAGCGAGCGTTGGCTTGAGCTGCTTAGTGAAGGCGAGAATCGCTAGGCAGAAGACCAGCGTCCAGATGGATCTATTCGCAACAATCTCGTAGGCATCTGCCTGCTCAAGGTGCGACCAATAGAGCGCAACAAAACCCCAGAGACCAAAAGCAGAGAGACCAAAGAGCAGCCCGGTCGTAGATTTATTCATGCCGGCTTATCTGTAATTGGTAAATTGAACTGCGAACTCCCAAGGATGGCCCTTAACGAGAGCAATAACTTCTTGGAGATCATCGCGGCTCTTACTTGTGACGCGGAGTTCATCTCCTTGAATCTGAGTCTTGACAGCCTTAGGGCCCTCATCGCGGATCAACTTTGCAATCTTCTTTGCATCCTCAGTGGAGATGCCCTCTTTCAACTCGCAGGAGATCTTGTAGACCTTTCCGCTGAGAACTGGCTCTGATGGCTTGAGGTGCTTCAGAGAAACTCCACGCTTAATGAGCTTCTCTTTGAGAACTTCAAGAGCAGCATTTGCACGCTCCTCGGTATCTGCCTCGATGTTGATCTTCTCACCGCTCTTCTCAATTTTTGTGCCCGTATTCTTAAAGTCGAAGCGGGTACCAAGTTCGCGATCGGTCTGGTTGAAGGCGTTATCAACCTCCATATGGTCGATCTCTGAGACGATATCGAAACTGGAATCAGCTGCCACGGACGCTCCTTAGTAACTCTGCTGCCTGGTCGGCAGTCGGATATGAAGATTGGGTTCCGAGGCGTGTGACGCTCTCAGAAGCACAGAGACAGCCTAATCGAATCGAATCTGACTCGCTCAAACCACTAGAGAGCGCGAAGGAGAAGGAGCCGACGAAGGAGTCGCCTGCACCGGTTGTATCGATTGCCTTCACCTTTGGAGCGCTTACACGAACGACCGGAGCGCCACGATCACTATATGCAGCACCGGCCTCACCGAGGGTGACGACGAGGCGCTTATCAATCGCCTGAGCGAACGCTTCAATTACTGCATCAGAATCTGGTTGCTTGCTCTCAGGGTGGAGTGATGCAAACTCACTCTCATTGGGAATAAGCCAATCGGCAGATGCCATCAACTCGGCGGAGATAGGTGCGAAGGGAGCGGGGTTGAGAATTGTTGGAATGCCGCGAGCTTGCGCACTTCTAAAGGCAGCAGCCGTGACGTGTTGTGGAATCTCTAGTTGGCCGATGACGAGATCGATATTCGGCATCGCTGCGATCGCGCTCTCCACCTGCTCAACGGTCATCGCATTATTCGCACCAGGAACGCAGATAATGCGATTGGTTCCATTCGGTTCGACCCAGATGGGGGCGACGCCACTTGGACCTGGAACGCGAGAAATAAACTGAGTATCTACACCCTGCTCTTCAAAGTTCTTGAGGGTGGTATCGCCGAAGACATCGTCTCCTAAGGTGTTGACCATGGTGACCGTGGCGCCACATCTACGGGCCATAACAGCCTGATTAGCACCCTTGCCGCCGAAGCCGAGGGCGAAGTCATCACCTTGAACGGTCTCGCCCGCCTCGGGCAGGCGCTTGGCGTAGGCAATCATGTCGATCATCGTGCTACCTACGACCACGATATGAGGCATGAGTTCCCGCCTATCTCCCGGCGGTTGGCCGGGATGAGATTTTCTTCAAAATTCGTAGACGCGAATCTACTCCTAGGGATACGCTCCTGCAATCGTTCTCAGTAATTCTCAACAACGAGGTGGAGGTGCTCAGATGTCCAGTGCAACTATCACCGATGTCGCCCAACGCGTAGGCGTCTCAGTCGCTACCGTCTCTCGCTACCTCAGTGGTTTTAATGTCCGCCAGAGGGATGAGATTGAGAACGCAATCCACGAATTGAATTATCGTCCTAGTGCAGCTGCGCGAAATTTAAAATCGGGTCGCACCGCGACTGTCGCCATTGTTGTGCCTGATATCTCTAATCCCTTCTTTGCCGCGATTGCAAGCGGGGCGGAAGCGGCTGCTGGCCCTGATTACATGGTTCTACTCGTAAATTCTGGCGCCGTTCGAGAGCGGGAAGAGAAGATCCTCGGTCAGCTCTTTGGTCGCGTGGATGGTGTAATCCTTTCACCACTGCAAGAAGATAATGAAGGTCCATCCTTCTTCAGCAAGTATGGGTTACCCATAGTTTTTGTCGATCGTATTACAGCGGATGCAGATAAGTTTGATTCTGTTCTTGTTGACAATGTGAAAGGCGCTAGATTGGCGACAGAACATCTCATCGCGCTAGGCCACGAAAAGATTGCGATTATTACCGGCCCGCTCCACACCACACCAGGACGACTCCGCGCCGAGGGGTACACCTCGACCCTGAAGCGCGAGAAGATCGCATTACAGAAACGTTATTTGATCGAATCTGACTTTACCCGTGAAGGCGGATACGCTTCCATGGTGAAGCTCCTTGAGGATCCAATCCCTCCCACAGCAGTTATAACGGGAAATAACCTTATGAGCATCGGTGCGCTAGAGGCGCTGAAAGAGAAGCAGATTCGTATTCCAGAAGATATCTCCATCATCGGTTTTGATGATCTCGAATTTCCAACTTTGATTGAACCAGGTTTAACGGCAATATTTCGCCCTTGGCATGAGCAAGGCGCGGAGGCGATGAGAGCGCTTCTAGCGCGAATTGCTGCGCAAGCGGCACATACCGAACTTTCCCCACAGCACCACATGGTGGATGTACACCTCATCGAAAGAGGATCGTGTGCACCCCCTAAGGGTCTACCTGCACGAAGCAAGGGATAGGTGGAGATAACCAATCTTCAAATAGCTCTTGTGAAAAATGAGTGATCACTCAAAAACCAAAAAGGAGAAATACCAATGCAGAAGAAGTCCCTCGGAAAGCTAGGCGTTGCAGTACTTGCAAGCGCAAGCCTTGTTTTCGCTGTTGCAGCTCCAGCTGCACATGCAGCATCAAAGAAGGTCATCGTCGGTATCGCGTATGACTTGGGCGGACGTAGCCAACCTGGCTTCAACCAGCTCGCATACATCGGTTACACCGATTACCTCAAGAAGTATCCAGGTGCAGGCATCAAGGAGTCACAGGCTTCAGCTTCTGACACAGATGCAACACGTACAGCTCGCCTCAAGTTGATGGTTCAAGCTGGCGCAAACCCAATCGTTGCAGTTGGCTTCAACTACGCAACAGCTGTTAAGACTGTTGCTCCACTTAACCCAAAGGTTAAGTTCGCAATCGTTGACGATGCATCAATCACACTTCCAAATGTTGAAGGCTTGAACTTCAAGGCAGAGCAGGGTTCATACCTCGTTGGTGCCATTGCTGGTTTGATGTCTAAGACAGCACACGTTGGTTACATCGGCGGCGTAAAGATTCCTTTGCTTCAGGCTTTTGAGGCTGGCTTCACAGCTGGCGTTCACAAGGTTGCACCAAAGACAATCGTTGACGTTGCATACGTAACACTTCCACCTGATTTCGGTGGCTTCAACGCTCCTGATAAGGGACATGAGTCAGCTCTCGGTATGTACCAGAATGGCGCAGATATCGTCTACGCAGCAGCTGGCGGAACCGGTGCAGGCGTACACCAGGCAGCTCTTGAGAAGAATGCATGGTCAATTGGCGTAGATGCTGATGAGGCTCTCTACCCAACAAATATCGCTAACCGCTCTGCAACAGCGATCTTGACTTCTGCTCTTAAGAACGTCAACGCTGGCGTGGCTTCATTCCTAACAGATGTGAAGACAGGCAAGTTCAAGTCACAGAACAAGTTCTTTGATCTCACAAACGGTGGCGTTGGATTCTCAACAACCGGTGGTCACATTCCTGCTTCAGTTCAGAAGACAGTGAATGCACTTGGCAAGCAGATTGCTGCTGGCAAGATCATCGTTCCAACAGATCCAACAAAGGCGTAATTAGCCTGCAGTTCTAAAGCTAGTAATAGGAACCTGCGCTCGCTCCTCGGAGTGGGCGCAGGTCTCCTCTCTAGATTGAAGCTAATGAGATATAGGGGTCAGAGTTGACAAAGGTTATTGAGATTCAGGGTATCGGTAAGAAATACCCAGGTGTCGTCGCAAATGACAATGTAAATATTGATATTGAAGGCGGATCTATCCACGCGATTATCGGTGAAAATGGCGCTGGAAAATCAACTCTCATGAAGATTCTCTTCGGCTTGGTAAAGCCCGACTCTGGTTCAATCCGAGTCCGTGGCGAGGAGCTCAACCTTAAGAGCCCGCAAGATGCAATTGCACAAGGCATCGGAATGGTGCACCAACACTTTATGTTGGCTGATAACGCATCCGTTTTAGAGAACGTCATCCTTGGCAGCGAACCTACGGGAGCGCTCGGGAAGATTAAGTATGGAGATGCACGCACAAAATTGGTGGAAATTAGTAAGCGCTATGGCTTAGAGCTAGACCCTGATCAGTTGGTCGCAAGCCTCGGCGTCGGCGAGCGTCAACGTGTGGAGATCGCAAAGGTTCTTTTCCGCGGAGCTCAAATCCTTATTCTTGATGAACCGACTGCCGTTCTCGTTCCACAGGAAGTTGATGAACTCTTTACAAATCTTAAGGGGCTGACAGCTAATGGCCTCACGATTATCTTTATCTCGCATAAGTTGGATGAGGTCCTTGAGATTGCTGATGGCATCACCGTCATGCGTCGAGGTACAACAGTTGCAAATCTTCTTCCACGTGAGACAACGAAGAAGGAGCTCGCCGAATACATGATTGGTGGCGCCCTTCCAGAACCAAACCCTGGCGAGACAACACGTGGAATAGATAAGGTCCTCCGCGTAGAGAAGGTGAACTTCACTGATCCTGATGGGCGCAAAGTCATCAACAATCTCTCACTCGAGATGTTTAGCGGTGAGATTGTTGGACTTGCCGGCGTTGAAGGAAATGGTCAATCGGAACTTATCGAGTTGATCATGGGACTCGTGAAGGCTGATTCTGGAGAACTTGAGATTGTTGGTCTTAACGCGCACGATGTAACAACGCGCGAAATTCGCGATGCAGGCGTCGGATACATCCCACAGGATCGCCATCGTGATGGTCTTCTTCTGGGCGCAACGCTCTGGGAGAACCGCGTCCTTGGCCACCAAGGAACAGAGCCAATGGCTCAAGGCCTATGGGTTAATAAGAGTGCAGCGCAGAGCGACTCCGAACGGATCGTCACTGAGTTCGATGTCCGTACCCCAAGCATTAACGTTGCAGCGCATGCGCTCTCCGGCGGAAACCAGCAGAAATTCATTGTTGGTCGCGAGATGGCGGGTTCACCCAAGGTCATCATCGCAGCGCAGCCAACGCGCGGTGTAGATGTTGGTGCCCAGGCAATTATCTGGAACCGGCTCATCGAAGCCCGCAAGGCAGGAGCGGCAGTTCTGCTCATCTCTGCCGACCTTGATGAGATCTTCAAGCTCTCAGATCGCATCGCAGTGATATTCCGCGGTGAGATTACAAATTACTTAGATCCAAAGAGCGCGACCCCTGAAACACTGGGTATGGCTATGACAGGAGAGAAGATCGCATGACACAGAAGAAATGGTTCTGGGGTCTGATGGCTCCTCTTGCGTCGATTGTCTTCTCTGTCGCAATCACCTCCATCATTTTGCTCATTAAGGGCGCTTCACCATTCGGTACCTTCCAAGTTCTCTGGCAGTTTGGATCACAGGGGAGCAACCTCGTAACTGAGATTAATCAGACCGTGGCGTATTACCTTGCTGGTGTAGCTGCTGCAATCGGCTTCAAGATGCTCTTGTTTAACATCGGTATCGACGGTCAGTACCGCCTCGCAGTCTTCTTCTCCGCTGTAGTTGGTGCGCAGATTCATCTCCCACCAGTTCTCCACGTCCTGGTCATTATGGTGACTGCAGTTGTGGTCGGAGCGCTCTGGGCGAGTATCGCCGGCTACCTCAAGGTGAAGCGGAATATCTCTGAAGTTATCTCTAACATCATGTTAAATACAATCGCATCAGGAATTATTACCTTTCTCCTTCAGCCGACCCGTCTCGGCTACAACTTGAAGAATTCAAATAATTCGCAGACACCGCCGATCGATAAGAGCGGTTGGCTTCCAAGTTTCAATATCGCGGGTTCACATCTCTACAGCTATATCTTCGTTGCAATCCTCGTCGGTGTTCTCTATTGGGTCCTTCTCAATAAGAGCGTCTTCGGCTTTAACTTACGTGCCACGGGTATGTCTTTTAGAGCGGCGCGCGCAAGTGGTATCAACGCCCCTCGCATGATCTTCATAACGATGGCAATCTCCGGTGGAGTTGCTGGACTTACAGGTGTTGGTGAGATGTTGGGTAATACTCACGATTACAGCCTCTCCTTCCCAACAGGTTATGCCCTCACCGGTCTTGCACTCGCACTTATTGGTAGAAGTTCACCAATTGGTATCGCCCTCGCAGCGTTCTTCTGGTCATTCCTAGAGGGAGCAGCGCCTGCGCTTGATCTCTACGGTGTGCCGACCGAAATTGTGATCGTGATGCAGGCGATCATCATCATCTCAACTGTTGTCTCCTACGAACTCGTAAAGCGCATCAATCAGTTGCAACAACAGAAACTCGTCGGACAAGCAGCGGTTGAGGTTAAGGAAGAGGTGAAGTAACGATGTCTACAACATCTCGACTTAAGGACGTTATGCGTTCACCTGCCCGTCTCTATCTCATCGCGGGTGTATTCCTCGCGCTCCTTGCACTCATTGAGAATCTTACTGGTGCACATGACATCACCTCTGATGGCGCTTCGGGTGCGACCCTCCGCTTCTCAATTCCACTCCTTATGGCTGGCCTAGGCGGACTCTGGTCCGAACGTGCTGGTGTTATCAATATTGGTCTTGAGGGAATGATGATTGTCGGAACCTGGCTCGGCGCCTGGTTCGGCTTTAAGAGCGGTCCTTGGGTTGGAATGCTTGCAGCTGCAATCGGTGGAATCCTCGCCGGTCTCTTGCATGCGCTCCTTACGGTTCGCATCGGCATCGATCAAGCGGTCTCAGGTCTTGCGATTAACCTCTTGGCATATGGCCTGACTCGCTTTCTATCCGGTGTCTACTTCCCACCAGCAGGCGGTGACATCCTCACCTCACCGTATGTGCACCCGATAGCCCAGTTCACAGTTCCATGGCTCAGCCCGACGCTTCTTAATATCGAGGGACATCACTGGTTCTTTATCTCAAATCTCGCTGGCATCATCGCTGGCCTGATTACAAAGACCTCATGGGCATCGTTGCTCCTGATGATGGCTCTACCGCTTACTGCGTGGATTCTCTGGAAGACGAAGTTTGGACTCCGCGTCCGCTTCTCCGGTGAGAACCCTGTCGCCTCAGAGTCACTCGGCGTTAATGTCTATCGCACTCGCTTTATCGCAATTGCAGTATCAGGCATGTTGGCAGCGCTAGGTGGTGCATATATCTCCGTGGTCTCCACTGGGCACTACTTAGAGAACCAGACAGCAGGTCGCGGTTATATCGGTCTTGCCACAGTTATCTTCGGCAACTGGCGCCCAATGGGCGTTCTTGCCGGATCTGTTCTCTTTGGTTGGACTGATGCGCTCCGCATCCGCCAATCAGACTCTGTGCACGCAACGCTGCTTGCAATCGTTGCAATTGCAGCGTTGATCTTCTTCATCAAGTTGTGGCAGAAGAAGATTAAGTCTGCACTTATTGCGCTCGCATCTGGTGGGCTAGTGCTTCTCTACTTCTTTATTCAGAAAGAAGTTCCAGGAGAGCTCGTCACAGTGTTCCCTAACCTCACAACCCTTATTGTGCTTGCATTCCTTTCACAAAGGCTGCGACCACCTGCCATGGCAGGTGCGCCGTATC
>CANGCW010000029.1 GCA_947452525.1 Actinomycetota bacterium | reverse complement strand
TGATCCGGCAGCGCCATTTGGTGGCGTAAAGCAGAGCGGACTTGGTCGTGAGGGTGGCTTCGATGGCATCCACGAATTTCTTGAGACTAAATATATCGGCGTAGAGATTTAAGAAACTTCTTCAGCCACTGCGGGAGAAATTTCATAGCGTTTAGCGCAGTGTAGATAAAAAAGTGTCCCTCGCCTGCCAAGAAATCGCTTGACCGTCTGTACATGCGCATCGCCGAGAGGAATGCGTGGGCGTCGTGCGCATCTCCGGCAGCAGTGAGCGCTCTTCCATAATGAATAAACGTCTCACCCTCCTCAGCGAATGGTGGCGTGAATACCTCTCCATTCCATTCATGGCTGAGTAGCGTCGCAACATCCACGCCTAAATAGGGATAGAGCCTCACCCAGTGATTTGCACGGAGATCACATTCAAAGATCTGATGGCTATTTGCCTCGGGTAAGTAGAAGAAGGATGCATTCGCAAAGCCCTGTGCGCCCGTCGCTTCACCGAACTTTTCTAGGTGCTCAAGAAAGTCGAGTGATGGAGGTTTCGAATAATGGCGGCGCATCGATGGTCCAAAATTCGCCGTAAAGAGTTGATCGGCGCAATAGGCCCAACTTGCAACACGACCTTGGTTAAAGATGACCTCGACACCTACTGGCTTGAGGTTGAGAAACTCTTGAATAACTCCAGGCTGGAGCTCATCTAACGGATCTAGCTCTTCAAGCGAACGAATCACTTTGACCGCTGATCCACCACCACCTCTATCTCCCTTGATAACAAAGGGAGGCGTGAAGCTGCTGCACTCCTCAAGAAGTTCTGCGCGCGTTGAGAAGGTAGAACTCCGTGGCGTTGGTAG
Source organism: Actinomycetota bacterium (assembly GCA_947452525.1). Taxonomy (GTDB): domain Bacteria; phylum Actinomycetota; class Actinomycetes; order Nanopelagicales; family Nanopelagicaceae; genus PALSA-747. The sequence continues at coordinate 8,504 of CANGCW010000029.1, read as the reverse complement.
CTGAAGTTTCTTTACGAGAGATGTAAATCCAATTTTGGAATCCATGACAGCTAATCCCATATCCGTTGAGATAGGCAAGAGGATCTTCTTCTCTAATTGCGAGAGTGAACTGGCAGCAACTTCACCAAGATATTTATCGGTACCAAAGGAGATGAAGTCGAAGGAGAGGAGAAAATCTTTATGCTGAGATAAGACCGTCGGAATAAATGGCGAACTCTTATCGATGAGAAGTATCTCGCTCCAACCCTTAACTCGAGTCAGGTGCGATCTCGAAAGCGTTATTGCAGAGCACTCCCAGCCACTTCTCATCATCTCGCGCGCAACTGCAGAGAAGTGAACACCCTTCTCACAGATAAAGAGCGCTCGTAACGGCCGCGATTCCATAAGTAGGAGTCTAAAGGCGAGAAATGCAATCGATACTCGCGTGTGTGCCTTGACCCCCTTCTACAGAGTCAGGACGATTGAGCCTTAACTTATGCATGAGAGGTTTAATAAATGAGAAAATTCTTTAAGAAGAAGAGCCGTGAGCTAACCGGCGCATCGCTCTTCCTTCTCACCCCATATGCCTTCTACTTCGGCAAGTTGCCGGATTGGGCGACCTTTAGCCTTGCGATTACACAGATTCGCACATATGCCTTCTACTGGATGCCAATTGCTGCATACCTATTCCTCTTCTTTGCATACTTTGTAAAGCGCGCAGCGAAGTGGCACAACTACTTCATCGTCACAGCATGGCTCTTCCTTGTAGGCGGAGTTACAAATCTGATCTCTGCGTGGCACATGACAGGTAGCGCTAAGACGCCGACGATTATTCGTAATGTCTTCGTTCAAATCAGCGGTAACTGGCCGGTCGGTGCACTCATGACCGCCTCACTACTCATTCTTACCGGTCTCGTTCTCGAACCATTGAAGTCAGTAACAGAAGATTTCGATGCGGTCTGGGCAGATTTCATTAAGCGCATTAAGAGCCCACTCGTTCTTCTACTCGGACTCGCTAGTATCACGCTCGTTGGTTCGCTTATTTATTGGCAGATTAACCGTGTTCGCGAACTCGCACGCACTGCACCAGGAATGGGTTATCAGGGCGGTACATATTCATTGTGGATCTACGGAATTCTCATTCTTGCTATCTACCTCGCACTCGCTCTTACCGCACTCGCCTTCTTCTTCTCAACAGTTGATAACTGGTGGAGAGAGTTCATGCGCTTCTCGCGCCAACTCCGCGACTTCCGTTTGAAGAAGTACATCTATCGCACGCTCTCTGGATATATCTACACGATCACGTATCTTGGCGTTGTCGCATTCGCTGCGGTTGCAGTGCCGGCTTACACAATGGCTGGTTTTGAAATTTCACGCAACGGCGATTCAAGTGGCGTTCATCTGCTCCACTGGCTCTTTATTCCAGGTGCACTCCTTGCGGGTTGGATCATTACCTATGTTGTACTGCTTGCAATCCGCATCGTGGTTGAGACCACCGTTGCCCTCGTTCATGTTGCACAGAACACATCAAAGTTGCGATAACTCTTAAATAGGGTGAAAAGCCCCATTTATAAAGGAATTGTTACGAAAGAAAGGCCTATTAGGCGCTCTTCGGAGTCGCTTAGTAGGCCTTCTTTGTAGCAAAATGCAACTACTCGCTCGATCCCTTTCGACTTCTTTTAAGGCCTAGCCAGAGAAGAAACCGCGAAGGCGTGAGAGCTTTCCAAAACCACTCCATGGAGGAAATAGATGAAGAAGAAGAGCTTAGTTGGCGCACTCGCCAGCGCAGCACTCGTTGCATCTGCTGTACTTGTTCCAAGTGCACACGCTGCAAACAAGACAATCATCGTCTGGGCTGATGACCAACGCGGTCCAGCACTTAAGAAGATTATCGATGGCAATACAACAATTGCTAAGGGTTATGTAGTTAAGGTTTCAACATACGCAAACTACGATGCACTTGATGGTGCATGGCAGAAGGCAACCGCTGCTAGCGGACCAGACATCATGTTCAATCCAGTCGGCGACGGTGTTCGTTACGGTAAGAGCGGAAAGGTTCTCCCACTCTTCCTTTCATCACACGCTAAGAGTGTCTTCTCGAAGACAGCTCTCAAGTACGGTCAGTACCAGGGCAAGCAATATGCCCTTCCACTCGATCTCGATACAACATCGATGTACTGGAACACAAAGTTCGGTCCAGTTCCAACAACATTCGCAGAGCTCGCAGCAGCATTCAAGACAGCTAAGGCTGCAGGAACTGCAACTGTAGGTTTCTGTGCTGGCGACGGCACATGGGGCGCACTTCCATTCCTTACAGCAATGGGCGGCGGCGCATGGGGCGTTAAGGCTAACGGCACACCAGATATCGCAAAGAATAACTTTGCAAATAAGGCACTTGCTACAAACATCAACAAGTACGCACTTGGTTCAGATGGAAAGAGCAACGGTCTCTTCGCATGGGATGGTTGGGATGGCTGCGGTCAGGCTTGGCTCGCTGGCAAGGCACTTGCAATCAACACCGGTTCATGGCGTCTAGATGCAACAAAGACAGCAAAGATTGCATACAGCATCCAGCCAACACCAACAGTTGATGGCACCGGCCTTTCACACCAGTGGACAGGTTTCGGCGGAGCTTGGATCTCAACATTTGCTGATGATCACCAGGTTTCAGTCGGTGCTCGTAAGGTAATTGCTTACCTTGCATCAGAAGAAGGCGCACTTGCATATGCAAAGGCAACAGGTCGTCCATCACCAAACACAGCAATCACAAGCTCACTCTCTTCAGATGTACAGGGATTTGCTAACGCTGGTGCTAAGAACGGTTACGTTCAGGTTGATGCTCTCCTCGGAGACTCAACAGGTGGTTCAAACTGGTACGACGTGCTTGATGCAACATTCAAGGACATCTTCAACAACGGTAAAGATGCACTGACAACGCTTAACAAGGGTGCAAAGATCCTTGCTGCTGACTGGGCATCAGGAATCACAAAGCTTTAATTCGTAAAAGCAGCGTGACAAATAGTTAGTCGCTCTGGGGTTGGGTTAGAATTCGAAAGAGTTCCTAGCCCAGCCCCAGATGCTTTTCTAGGTGGTTTAGGCAGAGATTGAGGTGGCGGGTGCATAAGGTTTTCGGTTCGAATTTCGGACTCGTTGTAAAGCTATTATTCCTCTCCTCTTTTACTGCTCTCTTCACCTGGATGACCTATCTCGCAATCCTCAAGAGTGAGTGGGCAATTGCGGTCGCGCTAATTGTCATCATTATTGCGGCGAATTACATTTATATGTCGAAGAAGCCGGTCGCAGGTAAGTTCTTACTTCCCGGTGTTGTCTTCCTCATTCTCTTCATGATTGTTCCGGTTATCTACACAACGTATATGTCAGGGTTTATTTACAAGGCCGGAAACATCATTACCAAAGAAGAGGCTATTCATCAGATTATTACCAATACCGGTATGCAGCCTGATGAGAACAACACAACGTACGACATGGTTCTCGGTACTGTCGGTTCGAAATACACGGCAATCCTCACCGATCAAACATCGCATCAGGTCTATCTCGGTCAAGATGGGATCGCAAAGGCGCTCTCTGCTGGCCAGTATCACCTCAACGCAGATGGCATTGCCGACTCCGTTCCAGGTTTTAAGGCCTACGACGACAATCAATTAGCCGCAGCAGATCAACAGATTTCAACAACGAAAGAGTCACTAGGAAATAACCGTTACATTCTTGCGCAGGATGCACAGACGGCGGCGCTCTTTATCCAGACACTTACTTACAATGCAAAGACAAATACTCTTCTCAACCCAGTCGATGGAACTGTCTATATTGATGGCGGTAAGGGTTACTTCGTCAATAAGGACGACGCTACTCAGAGAATTCTTCCAGGATGGCGCCAACCAACCTGGTTCAGTAACTACACATCTATCTTTACTAATTCCAAGCTGCGCGATCCATTTATTCGCGTCTTCCTTTGGACCTTTGCATTTGCCTTCATCACCGTCATCATGATGTTCGGTGTCGGACTCATCCTCGCAATTGCACTCGATAAGAAGATTAAATTCCGCAACATGTATCGCGCCCTCTTGATTCTGCCGTATGCGATGCCATCCTTTATGTCGATTTTGATCTGGGCAGGAATGCTCAATCGAGATTATGGATCAGTGAATACCCTTCTGGGCCACCACATCGACTGGCTCGGACAGGTATGGCTCGCCCGTGGCGCAGTACTCCTTGTGAATTTGTGGCTCGGTTTCCCTTATTTCTATCTCATCTCAACCGGTGCGATTCAGGCGCTCCCGGCTGATCTGGAAGAGGCGGCGGCGATTGATGGCGCCTCCGGACCACAGATCTTCTGGCGCATTAAGTTGCCACTCGTTCTACAGATTCTCTCACCGATGTTGATTGCCTCATTCGCCTTCAACTTCAATAACTTTAACTTGGTCTATCTGCTTACGCGCGGTGGGCCGACAAATGTACTTGGCGGTGAGACCGCTGGCGGAACTGACCTTCTGATTACATATGCATATAAGACGGCATTTGCAACGAATGATCAGAATTACGGTCTGGCATCAGCGATATCAGTAGTTGTCTTTGTGATTGTCGGTGCAATTTCAATGTGGAGCTTACGTCGTTCCAGAGTATTGGAGGATATGAGATGAGTCGCCACGTGTCGAAGCGAAATCCATCAAGTGCCTGGAGACATATCTTCATCATCTTCATGATCTTCTTCGCTCTCTTCCCTATCTATACCGTGCTGCTCAGCTCGGTAAATGGATCTGGAGCTCTTGCAACGGCCTCACTCTGGCCGCGCCACATCGTCTTTAGCAACTACACCAAGTTATTTAACGATGCATCGATTCCTTACCTTCGGTGGGTAGTTAACTCGATTGTTCTTGCTTCACTCAACGCGGTGATATCCGTACTTATCGGAATCTTCGCCTCGTACGCCTTCTCCCGCTTGAAGTTCAAGGGACGCAAGAACAGTCTTCGCTTGCTCCTGCTTATTCAGGTATTTCCTAACTTCCTAGCGCTCGCTGCGATCTACGTCATCATGGAGCGCATCTATAACGTCTATCCGCATATCGGTATCGGTACAACCTGGGGACTTCTCCTCGTTTACCTCGGTGGCTCTATGGGTGCGAATGCCTGGCTACTTAAGGGCTTCTTAGATTCCATCCCAATGGAACTCGATGAGGCGGCGAAGATCGATGGCGCATCTCCGTCACAGATCTTCTGGTTGATTTTCATGCCGCTAACGAAGCCAATCATCGTTGTAACAACGTTGCTTACCTTTATCGGAACATTTAACGAATTTGTTCTCGCGAGTATCTTCTTGCAAGAGGTTAAAGCCCGTACCGTTGCTGTTGGTCTGGAATCGTTCGTAGGTTCAGATTTTGGCGCCAACTGGGGAGCATTCGCAGCAGGTTCGGTTATCGCGGCTATTCCACTGGTTACCTTGTTCCTCAGCCTGCAGCGTTACATCGTTGGCGGAGTCGCAGCTGGCTCTGTAAAGGGATGATTAACCTACGCAGAGCACTCGCCCCTACGGCGGCCGCTCTGCTCTTGGCTGGTCTACCTCCTGTGCACGTTGCAGCAGCGCCCAACACCCCTGAATCGATTTACTTTGTCGTCCTTGATCGCTTCAACGATGGTTCATCTGCAAATAACACTGGTGGCCTCTCCGGCAATCAATCTGTCACCGGTTACAACAACACAGATAACGGCTACTTTCACGGTGGCGATATCGTCGGTCTGGATCAGAAGCTCGAATATATCAAGTCGATGGGCTTCACATCTATCTGGTTAACACCAGTTGTGGAGCAGAAGACGGTGCAGGGAAGTAGCGCCGCTTATCACGGGTACTGGGGCCTTGATTTCACAAAGATTGATCCGCACTTTGGAACATCCGATGAGTTCGCCAAGATGGTCTCTGATGCGCATGCGATGGGCATGAAAGTCATTCTCGATATCGTTGTGAACCACACCGCGGATGTCATCTCTTATGACTCTTCCGGAAAGGCATTTATTCCTGCGAGCCAGCCAACGAAAGCACCAGCTTGGTTAAATGATCTCTCGAATTATCACAACGTTGGAAACCTCAACAATGGAAAGTCCACCCTGCTTAATGGCGATTTCTACGGCCTCGATGACATCAAGACTGAGAGCCCGGTAGTTCAGAAGGGTTGGACCGCACTCTGGTCTGAGTGGATTGCTAAGTACAAGTTAGATGGCTTCCGTATCGACACGGCGCAATATGTTGATGCCGGGTTCTGGAATTACTTCTTGCCGAGGATTCAGAGTGCGGCACACAGCGCAGGCGTTTCAACATTCGAGGTCTTTGGTGAGATTGCAGAGACTGACCCAACATTTATCTCGACATTTACCACGGAGCAGAGTTTCCCCTCTGCTTTAGATTTTCCACTTCGCCAAGGACTCATCAACTTTGTGACATCGAGCAATAAGGCGCAAGATCTCGCAGAGGTCTTCAATGGCGATGATTACTACACGACAGCAAGCAATAGCGCATATAACTTACGAACATTTATCTCCAACCATGACGCTGGTCGCATCGGTTACTTCCTTCAATCTCGTGCGTCGTGGGCTGGCACAGAGTCAATCCAAAAGCGCGATCTCTTAGCGCAAGAGATGTTGCTCCTCCTCCGCGGCGTTCCTGTTGTGTACTACGGCGATGAGGTCGGCATGGCCGGTGGCGGTGGCGATAAGGATGCCCGCCAAGATATGTTCCCAACATCCGTTGCAAATTGGCAGAGCGAAAGTCGCATTGGATCAGATCCAATCGGTACAGGAAGTAGCTTTGGGCTCGCTAACCCAATCAAGAGTGAAATCACAGACCTGCAATCACTCCGTGCGAAGTACCCAGATCTAGCGATCGGCGCACAGCAGGTGCTCTTTGCCGAGGGCAATGTCATTGCACTTTCGAAGTATGCCAACGGCAATGAGTTCATCGAACTCTTTAACTCTGGCGAGGCCGAGACAACAGTTCAACTTACCCATGTAAATACAACGTGGGAGAAGCTCTTTGGAGATGGCACCTTCACTTCAACCAGCAACTCTTTAACGCTCAACGTCCCAGCGCTCTCCTCTCTCGTCCTACGCAACACTTCGAAGTACAAAGATTCTGTTGCAAAGCCTGTAGTGACGTTGAAGCAGCCAGTAGTTGCTAATGCGGTGGCTTGGATTCCACTTGAGGCGACGGCGACAGGTGATATCAATCAGGTCGCCTTCTATACATCCACCGATAAGAAGAAGTGGGTACTTCAGGGCACGGCACTCCACCGCACGGTAGAAACCAACAACACTGCAGCGGGCCTCTATCGCATCTTCCTTCATCCGCAGTTAATCAAGGGGAAGAAGATTTACGTTAAGGCCACATTGAAGAATGCAACCGGCGCTACCTCAACGAGTAAAGTTCTATCACTCAATCTGAGATAGGAGCTGGTGAATGTCTAAGCCCGCCTTTCTCATCCTTGCTCACGAGGATCAACCGCTGCTAGAGATTCTGACGGGGCACCTGCTCCAGTTCGGTGCTGTCTACATCCATCTCGATAAGAAGAGCTCCATTCGCACGGATTTCTATCCTGGGCACTCAAACCTTCACGTATATAAAGAACTCTCCATTCGCTGGGGACATTGGTCGATGGTTGAGGCAACTATGCTCTTGGCAGATAAAGCGATTGCCGATGGCGCTTCCTACTTAAGTTATCTAAGCGGAATAACCCTTCCAGTCACTTCGAATGAGAAGTTCAAGGCATTTCTGGATGAAGAGGGCGATTATTTCGAGGCAAACCAGATCACCGATGAAGAGTTTGCAAAGCGAAACAGATCATTTCAACACCGCTTCACCCGTCGTTACATCGCCTTCAGATCGCGTCGCAACTTCGTTGGTCGCCTCCAACGTCGCATAATGCGGGAGGTGTTTGCCATAACTCCCAAGTTAAATTACAAGAAGGCGCTGGGTGATGTAACCCTCTGCCACGGAATTGGTTTCTGGTCGGTAACGGCCGCAACCTATAGCCAAGCAATGGCTGCCACCAAAGCTCGACCTTCGCTTATGAAGTACTTCAAAGCTGTTGAAATCAGCGACGAGACCTTCTTCCAAAGCATCTTTCGTTTCATAACCGCACCAAAGGCGAATACAGCCCGCACATACGTAGATTGGGTTGGATCAGGAACGCCAGCGTTCCTCACCGAAAATCACCTCAAGGCAATAGCCGAACGCGACTACATCTTTGCTAGAAAATTCCGGAGTACGGATACGGTGGTCCTGCAAAAGCTGAAATGGGAATGACTTCTCTCTTAAGACCACCGAATAAAGGTCTCGCTAAGTTCGCGCGCCATCAAATCCGTAACTATGGAACGGATCACATAGTTTCTGTCATTAGATAACTTACCCCAACTAGATTCCATGAATTGTGCCTTGTCCTTCTCTCGCATCTTGCTAGAGAGTTCTAGATTGCGATGAGGGAGTAAGGGTTTATGGAGAGTCCATTTGTGGATTGTCTCTT
>CANGCW010000028.1 GCA_947452525.1 Actinomycetota bacterium | reverse complement strand
GGGCGAGTCATCAATCAGATCGCGGTCGATGACACCGTCGCCTCACATGCGAAAGTTGCACTGGAGAGAATGCTGGCTCTACCGTAAGGACATGAGCGAAAAGAAGATCAGCCAGGAAGAGTCCGCCTCTCAGAAGAAGGGTCGCCCAACTCCTAAGCGCAAAGAAGCTGAAGCGAAGTTGCACGTGAACTCGCTCGCCTCAACAAGTAAAGACGGCAAGAAGGCTGATCGCGAATTACAACGCAAGCGTCGCCTCGAAGCACGCGCTGCCTACATGCGCGGTGAAGAGTCAGCTCTCCCATTGCGCGATCGTGGACCAGCGAAGAAGTTTGTCCGCAACTACATCGACTCACGTCGATCAATCGGTGAATATTTCATCCCGATCATGATCTTCGTCATTCTGCTCTCAGGAATTCGAAATACCGTTGTACAAGGCATCGCTCAACTCTTCGTCTTCGCCTTTGTTCTCTACTCCATCATGATGGCATTTGTGACAACGCGAAAAATCAAGCGCGAAGTTGCAACACGTTTTCCAAACGAGCCACTTAAGGGCATCGGTATGTACGGATGGATCCGCTCAACACAGATGCGTCGCATGCGCGCGCCATCACCACAGGTGAAGCGCGGAGATGCTATCTAAGCGCGAGGCTTAGGACTCTCTGTCTTATTGGGATCCTTCTCGGGAAGATCACCAAGCACTCGATTAATTTCACGAAGAACATCGGCGCTGAGTTTTACGCCAGAGGCCTTCACATTCTCCTTCACTTGAGATGGCTTAGTCGCGCCCATGATTACTGAAGAGACATTCGGATTCGAAAGAGCCCATGCAAGTGCGAGCTGTGACATTGTCAGACCCTGTGACTCAGCAATGGGGCGAAGGCCTTGAACTGCTTCCAGAACCTCATCACGCATCCAGCGAGAGATCATTCCTGCGCCACTCTTCTTATCGGTAGCGCGCGATCCAACTGGTGGCTTCTTTCCTGGCAAATACTTTCCAGTGAGCACGCCCTGGGCGATAGGTGACCAGACGATCTGGCCAATTCCCTCGTTCTCGCAGAGTGGAATGACTTTAGATTCAATAACACGCCAGAGCATGGAGTACTGAGGCTGGCTAGAGACAAAGCGATCGAGATCGTGGGCCTTTTGATAAGCCAGCGCCTCCTTAATCTGCGGCGCACTCCATTCGCTAAATCCGATGTAGTGAACTTTTCCTTGGCGAATGAGATCATCAAATGCGCGGAGAGATTCATCAAGTGGAGTCTCGTAATCGAATCGGTGCATCTGATAGAGATCGATGTAATCAGTATTGAGTCTCTTCAACGAAGCATGGACAGATTCCATAATATGTTTACGCGAGAGGCCGCGATCATTCTTGCCTGTACCGGTTGGCCAGTAGACCTTAGTAAAGAGTTCATACGATTGACGGGGAACGCCTTTGAGCGCCTTACCTAAAACGACTTCAGCGCGCGTACCTGCATATACATCTGCGGTATCAAAAGTTGTGATGCCTTCGCTGAGAGCTGCCTGAACACATTTGATTGCTGCTGTCTCCTCCACTTGGGAACCGTGAGTGATCCAGTTTCCATATGAGATTTCTGAGACATACATTCCAGTGCGACCAAGGCGACGATATTCCATGTTGAGAGAGTACCCTTGCTCCATGAGAAAGAGCGCAACTATCCTCGCAATCCTTGGAGCAATTTTTATCTCCACCCCTGCACATGCAGAGAGTGCTGAGACAACTGAGGCGACTGCACAAGTTGCCGGCATTCCAACGCCCGAGCCGCGAGACGCGCAAGGCCGCGAGATTCGCGAGCCAAAAGAGCACGAAGGTCGAGAAGGTCGCGGACTCGAGTCCGAAGCGATCGCAATTGTCGTCGGCTCGATCTTCATTGCCGTCGGTCTCGCATATGGCATCGGGCGCCGTTCAAAAAAAGACTGACTTTCTAAAACTTTCCTGATACTGTCCGTTCACCGCGGGAGTTCGCTCCTTCGGTGGCGTGATGATGAGCGAAGTTCGGTGAAATCCCGACGCTGTCCCGCAACTGTATGGCGCTAACACGCTGAGCCAGGTCGCCTCATCTCTCGTCGGATAATCCGACCTCGGAGGAAGGTCGGGCTCTGTTTAGGAATGTAGATTCTTTTACTAGCCCTCTTCCTCCCTCAAATGTTTGAGGGAGTTTTTTTATGTTCAGAAGAAAGTATCTCGCCGCCGCGCTGGTCGTGGCCAGCTCACTGGCGCTACCGCAATCAAACGCTGCCATTGGAACACCAAATCGCATCATCTCGTTGAGCCCAAGCGCTACAGAAGATCTCTTCGCCATCGGGGCTGGTTCTCAGGTCATCGCGGTGGATCAGTACTCAAACTATCCAGCAAACGCGCCAACTTCGAAGCTTGATTCATTCTCGCCAAATGTTGAGGCCATCGCCGCGTACAAGCCTGATCTCGTCGTGCTCAACGCTGATGCGATGAAGGCAAGTGCCGTTAAAGCAGCGCTGAAGAAGCTGAAGATCAAGGTCTATGTGGAGAAGGCGCCTAGCAATATCAAGGGTGCTTACTCAGAGATCCAGGCGCTCGGTCGATTGACCGGCCATAGTGCGGCTGCAAATACGCTCGTTGCAGATATGCAGGTCAAGATTCAGAAAGCCATCCACTCCGGTCGCAAGGTAAAAGATCTCACCTTCTTCCACGAGCTGGATAACACTCTCTACTCGGTGACTTCGAAGACCTTTATTGGTCACGTCTACTCGGATTTCGGTTTCACAAATGTTGCAGATGCTGCAGATACAGCTGACTCTGGTGGGTATCCGCAATTAACTTCAGAATATATTTTGAAAGCGAATCCAAAGGTCATCTTCCTCTCCGATAACGAACCTGTTGCAAATGTCGCCGCACGTGCTGGATGGAGTTCAGTGAGCGCTGTGGCACATCACAAAGTCATCACACTTCCAGATGACATCCCTTCGCGTTGGGGACCACGTCTCGTTAACTTCTACCAATTTGTTGCAACGAGCGTTGCATCGCTGAAGTAAGGATTCGTTGAGATGAGATCGTCACATATCTGGCATTGGAGGTACGCAGCTCTCGCGAGTTGCGCGCTCTTCCTTGCGAGCCTTGTGGCGATCTCTTTCGGTCCCATCCATCTTCCATTCTTTGGAGCGATGAAGACTCTTTTGGGTTTGCCCGGTGGACTGCACGGTCAAGAGAGAACGGTTCTTCTTGATCTCAGACTCCCCCGCATTCTCTTAGCTGCTCTCGTCGGTGCAGCGCTCTCTTCAAGTGGCGCCGTCTACCAATCAGTCTTTAGAAATCCACTAGCCGATCCATATTTGCTAGGCGCCGCAAGTGGCGCTGGACTTGGTGCGACAATCGCCTTAACACTCCATCCGAACACGGCTCTCACTCCGCTCTTTGCCTTTATCGGCGGAGTTGTCGCAGTGCTCGCTTCTTTCTTCATCTCAGGAAAATTCTTTGCTGAACCTGCGACGCTGCTGCTCTCCGGTATCGCTATCGGTTCGTTCTTCACCGCTATTCAAACCTATGTACTGCAGCGCCATAGCGCTTCACTTCGCCCTGTCTACTCCTGGATTCTTGGCGAATTAACGGTCTCCAACTGGGAGATTCTCCGCTGGTCGAGTTTCTACATCATCATTGCGATAGCGACTCTGATCGTCATCTCTAAGAAGCTTGATGGGTTGATGTTGAGTGATGAAGAAGCTCACTCGCTCGGAATCAATCCATCCAGACTTCGCGTTATCGCGATCGCCGCAGCCACTCTTGCAACTGCAACCGCAGTCGCAGCTGCTGGACTGATTGGCTTCGTCGGAATCGTCGTGCCTCACTTAGTTCGCGGCCTTACGCGCCGGGTGACAAACCGCTCCATTCTGACGATCGCAATCTCAGGTGCAGCGTTTCTGATTCTTGCCGATTTCGGCGCAAGAACAATTCTCTCTCCAGCCGAAGTGCCCATCGGGATCATCACCGCATTTATCGGTGCACCGTTCTTCCTGATCGTTCTTCGTAACCGTCGGGTTGGTGGTTGAGATGATTATTGCCAAAGATCTCTCTCTCATTAAAGATGACCGAACCATTCTTGATTCCATCTCTTTCGCGATCGCGGATGGGCGTTGGACCTGTCTCGTCGGACCGAATGGCGCAGGAAAAACATCGCTATTAAGAGCGATTCTCGGAAATGCACCATATGAAGGTTCGCTCGCCATTGACGGTATCCAGCGCTTTGGCGATCAGAAGATCAATGTCGCATACGTCCCGCAAATTCCAACAATTCCTCAAGGCATGTCCGTCTGGGAGTACGTGTATTTAGGTCGTGCAAAAATTGACGGGTGGGGTCGCCAGAGTTCGAAGGGTCAAACCATCGTCGAGGATATTCTCGACCAAACAAATCTCGTAAAACTACGGAAACAACATATCTCGCGTCTGTCCGGTGGCGAGCTTCAACGTGCACTCATCGCACGAGCTCTTGCCCAAGAACCAGAGATGATTCTCTTAGACGAACCGACAAGCGCCTTAGATCTTCATCACCAGATTTCTGTCCTAGACAATATTGAATTACTTAAAACACGCGGCGTCACAATCATCTCGACGATGCACGACATCACTTTGGCAGCAATGTATGCCGATGATCTTGTGATCATGCAAGATGGTCAGGTTCTTCTTACAGGGGCATCCAGCGAAGTGATTCACTCCCCGGAGTTGAAACGAGCTTTTGAGAACAGAATCAATGTCTTCACGCTGGATTCGGGAAGACCCGTTGTGATTGCGGAGAAGAATCAGCGAACGTGAGATGGCACGAATGGGGTTTGAACAACCTCTACAGTGCTGACGCGGCCACGGATATCTAGCGTGAGCTGATCGCCCACTTTGATTGATGGATCCATCAACGCTAAACCGATGCCAACCTTCAGAGTAGGTGAGAATGTTCCACTTGTGAGAACACCTACCTCTTGCCCGTCGGCGTTCAGAAGAACCATTCCGCCACGTGGAATTCCACGATCAAGAGATTTCAATCCTCGTAAGCGACGCTTAACTCCGGCCTCTTTCGCGGCAACGAGTGCGCCGCGGCCCAAGAAATCGCCCTTATCGAATGAGATCGCCCAGCCGGCGCTTGCCTCTACCGGCATGATTTCTAGAGAGAGCTCATGACCATGCAGTGGGTAGGCCATCTCGGTGCGAAGTGTGTCCCGTGAACCAAGACCGCAGACGCGACCATCGAGAGCAACAACAGAGTTCAGGAGGAGCTCCCAGAGCTTCGGTGCGGACTCCCATGAAGGGATAAGTTCAAAACCGTATTCACCGGTATAGCCGGTGCGGCAGATGATGATTGAGCCGAGCTCGGGATGAGAAGGAAGAACACCTTCGCTAAACGCCATGTAATCAAAGGATGTATCAATTCCAAGATCTGCCATGACCTTGGTTGCAAGTGGCCCCTGGAGAGCGAGTACGCCGTAGTTCATGTGAGCGTTTTTCAAAGTTACTGCGGCAGGCTTATGTGTACTGAGTGTTGCAAAGACTGCTGCACAGTTGGAAGCGTTGGGAACGAGGAATAGATCCGTTGCGCTGCGGCGATAGACAATCAAATCATCGATAACTCCACCATGCTCACCACAGAGCAGGTTGTACTGCGCGGAGCCATCCGCAATGCGGTTGAGGTCGTTGGTCACCATTGCGTTAATAAAGGCGAGTGCGCCTTCACCTGTGACTTCAATCTTGCCAAGGTGGGAGACATCAAAGATGCCCACTCGCTCACGTACTGCTGTGTGTTCGGCGATCACGCCACCAGGTTGCGCAGTGTGAAAACCTTGCGGGTATTCAATTGGCATATCCCATCCGCCGAAATCGGCCATCTTTGCCCCAGCGCTCTGGTGCCAGTTATGTAGAGGTGATGTGAGTTGGTCCATACGAGAAACCTATCAAAGCGAGCCCAATAAAGGGCGCTAACTTGGGCGAGAAGTGAGAGGATAACGAAATGACAACACTCAAATCTGGCGACAAAGCAGCAGCAACGACCCTCGTGGTTGGCATCAGTTCGAAGAAGGATTCGAAAGGTGTGGCAACGCTCGTTGTCGAGACCAGTGGATCAAAGGCGCTCTCAAAGCTAAATGAGAAGCAACTCCTTGATGCGTTGAAGAAAATTGGTGCAACAGGATCCGCTGATGAAGTGAAGAGGCTTCCTATCGGCGCTGGCACTACTTACACGATGATTGTTACCTCTGGGCTTGGAGCAACACAGAAGCGATACGAACATGAGAAGTTGCGTCGTGCTGCAGGCGCAGCCTCGCGCGAACTCGGTGACATTGTCAGCGCTGATTTCTCTCTGCCACATGATGACCTAGCAACTCTCGCTGCGATTGCGGAAGGTGTTGGCCTTGGCGCATATAACTTCATTGATTTTCGAGGCACATCGAAAGCAGGCCAGAAGAAGCCACTCAAGGATGCAACCCTTCTTACTTCACTTCCAGTTAATGCTGAGTCAAAGGCCGCACTGAAGCGTGCTGAGATTATTTCGAAGAACGTTCACTTAACCCGCGACTTCATCAATACTCCTCCGAGCCACTTGACCCCCGTGACTTTCTCGGAACGCATGAAGAAGATTGCCTCCGGTCTAGGACTTAAGGTTGAGATTCTCAACGAGAGTCAGTTGAAGGCAAAGGGGTACGGTGGAATTACTGCGGTTGGTCAAGGATCAGCAAATCCCCCACGATTGCTTCACATTTCTTATAGCCCAGCTCGCCCAAAGAAGCGTTTCGCATTTGTAGGTAAGGGAATCACATTTGACTCTGGTGGTCTCGCGCTGAAGCCAGCTGCAGGAATGGAAGCAATGAAGTCCGATATGTCAGGTGCTGCTGCAGTTGTAGCGGCTCTCTTTGCCATCGCAGAGTTGAAGTTGCCTGTTGCCGTAGATGCATGGGCACCCCTTGCAGAGAATATGGTGAGCGATACCGCAACTCGTCCGAGTGACATCATCACGATGTACGGCGGAAAGACAGTTGAAGTACTCAACCCAGATGCTGAGGGTCGCTTGGTTCTGGCGGATGCAATTGTTCGCGCAACGGAAGTTGGTAAGAAGGCGGGCGGACTCGATGGTCTCGTTAACGTTGCAACTCTCACGGGCGCACAGGTGGTCGCGCTCGGAACACGCACGAGCGCAGTGATGACAAATAACGAAGAGTTCCGAAAGGATCTCCTAGCGGCAGCCGATTCAAGTGGCGAACTCTTCTGGCCTATGCCCCTTCCAGAGGAACTTCGACCATCCTTCGACTCCCCCGTCGCTGATATCGCCAACATTGGAGACCGCATGGGAGGCATGCTCGTTGCCGGTCTCTTCCTCAAGGAGTTTGTCGAGCCAGAGATCCCTTGGTGTCACCTCGATATCGCGGGTCCAGCCTTTAATGAGCGCGCTGCCCACGGCTATACCCCGGTAGGCGGCACTGGCGTCTCCGTCAGAACCCTTCTCACCCTCGTAGAAGAGGCGCTTTAGCCCCAACTTGGCTTATCGCAGGTCACATCTCACAGGCTGAACAGGAGATTTCGCACGCCTGAAATCGTGGCAGGATTAGGGCATTACCAACGGCGGTGAAGTCTGACGAGCTGTATGTGAGAGGTCTGGTTGTGGCTGATTTTGATGTAGTAATTCTTGGTGGCGGTAGCGGCGGATATGCGTGCGCACTTCGATCTGCTCAACTCGGTTTGAGCGTAGTTCTCATCGAAAAAGATAAGGTCGGTGGCACCTGCCTCCACCGCGGCTGCATCCCAACAAAGGCACTCCTTCACGCAGGTGAGGTAGCAGAGAGTGCAAAGCACGCAGCAGATTTCGGCGTTAATGCAACATTTAACTCCATGGATATGGCTGCCGTTAACGCATATAAAGATGGCGTCGTCAGCAAGCTCTACAAGGGCCTTCAAGGACTCGTTAAGTCTCGCAACATCACCTTTGTTGAGGGCACGGGTCGCCTCGTCTCCCCTAACACCGTTGAGGTCAATGGTGAGCGTTACACAGGTAAGAGCGTTGTCCTAGCGACAGGTTCGTACCCTCGCTCGCTTCCTGGTCTTGAGATCGACGGTCGCCACATCGTGACAAGCGAAGAAGCGATGCGTTTTGATTTCGTTCCTAAATCAGTCATTGTCCTCGGTGGCGGAGTAATCGGTTGCGAGTTCGCTTCAGTGTGGAATTCATTTGGTTCAGATGTCACCATCATCGAAGGACTTCCACGCCTTGTCGCTCTTGAAGATGAGAGTTCAAGCAAACAACTCGAACGTGCCTTCCGAAAGCGCGGCATCAAGTTTGAAACCGGAATTAAGTTCGCCTCAGCGGTTAAGAATGCAGATGGCGTAACAATCACGCTTGAGAATGGTTCAACCTTTAGCGCCGAGGTTCTCCTCGTCGCTGTTGGTCGAGGTCCAGTAACAAGCGGAATCGGCTACGAAGAGCAGGGACTCACCATGGATCGCGGCTATCTCGTCGTTGATGAGAAGTGCCGTACAAATGTTCCAGGAATTTTCGCAGTCGGCGACATCATTCCTACTCTCCAACTTGCACACGTCGGTTTCGCCGAAGGCATCATGGTTGCAGAAGAGATTGCCGGACTTAACCCTCGCGCCATTAATTACGATGGAATTCCAAAAGTCACATATTCAGAGCCTGAGGTTGCATCTGTTGGTCTCACGACGGCGCAGGCAAAAGAGCGCGGCCATGATGTTGTAGAACTTTCATATGATCTCGCTGGAAACGGCAAGGCAAATATCTTGAAGACCGCTGGTTCAGTAAAGCTCGTCGCAGAGCGCAACGGACCAATCCTAGGAATTCATATGGTTGGCTCTCGCGTTGGCGAACTTCTCGCCGAAGCACAATTGATCTTCAACTGGGAGGCATCCGCTTCCGATGTTGCACAACATATTCACGCACACCCAACGCTCTCAGAGGCAGTTGGCGAAGCGCACCTTGCACTTGCCGGTAAACCACTTCACGCACACGGGTAACAGGAGAACAGAAGAATGACTTATTCCGTCACCATGCCAGCACTTGGCGAGAGCGTCACAGAGGGCACAGTTACACGTTGGCTCAAGGCCGAAGGCGATCACGTCAACGTTGATGAGCCACTCCTCGAAGTATCGACCGACAAGGTTGATACAGAGATCCCATCACCTGTTTCCGGAACTCTGACTCGCATCGTTGTTCCAGTTGATTCAACTGTTGCCGTTGGCGCAGAGCTCGCTGTGATCTCTGATGGAGCCGCAGCCCCTGCTCCAGCCGCACCTGTTGTTGAAGCGGCTCCTGTTGCAGCTGCACCCGCTCCAGTTGTTGAGACGCCAGCACCTGTTGCTCCCCCAGCACCTGCTCCAGTTGCTCCAGTTGCGGCTTCACAAGATGCAGGCGTTCTCGTCACCATGCCAGCACTTGGCGAGAGCGTTACTGAGGGAACAGTTACTCGTTGGCTCAAGGGCGTTGGCGACACAATCAACGTTGATGAACCGCTACTCGAGGTTTCAACCGACAAGGTTGATACCGAGATTCCATCTCCTGCAACAGGAACGATTCTCTCCATTGATGTCCCAGTTGATTCAACAGTTGCTGTTGGAGCGCGCCTGGCAATGATCGGTTCAGCATCTGCTGCGCCAGTTGCAGCTGCCCCTGCACCAGTAGCACCAGTCGTTGTAGCTCCAGTAGCACCAGTCGTTGCAACTCCTGCGCCGGTTGCTCCCGTTGTCGCAGCACCAACGCCAGTAGCTGCTAAGGCACCTGCTGCAATCTCAGATGCATATGTCACTCCAATCGTTCGCAAAATGGCGAATGAGCTCGGTGTTGACCTTTCAATGATCTCTGGCACCGGTGTCGGCGGAAGAATCCGCAAGG
>CANGCW010000027.1 GCA_947452525.1 Actinomycetota bacterium | reverse complement strand
GGAACATCGGTGCGGCAAATATCCTGCGCAATGGGGCAACGAGGATTAAATACGCAGCCTGATGGTCGGTTGATGGGATTTGGGATATCCCCCTTCAGGATAATTCGCTCGCGCTTATCATCCTTATCCATACGAGGATTCGCACTGAGAAGCGCCTGCGTATATGGATGCGCCGGATTCGAGTAAAGCTCATCCGCAGGTGCCAATTCGACGACTTTGCCTAGATACATCACTGCAATGCGATCCGAGACATGGCGGACCACACCAAGGTCATGTGCGATAAAGATGTAAGTCAGCCCAAACTCTTTCTGCAGCTCTTTGAAGAGATTGAGAACCTGAGCTTGAATTGAGACGTCCAGGGCAGATACTGGTTCATCAGCTACAACGAGCTTTGGTGAGAGCGCCAGAGCACGAGCAATCACCACGCGTTGGCGCTGGCCGCCCGAGAACTCGTGCGGATACTTTTCATACGCGTTCTCATCCAGACCTACTCGGCGCAAGAGGTCAGAGGCAATTCTCTTGCGCTCCTCCTTCTTTACCCCGTGGACGCGAAGTGGTTCTTCAACAATGAGGCCTATCTGACGGCGCGGGTTGAGTGATGCGTACGGATCTTGGAAGATCATCTGCAACCTCTTACGCGTCTTGCGAAGAGTTCGTCCACCTAAATTGGAGAGATCAACGCCTTCAAAGAGGACTTCACCTGCCGTGATGGGCTCCAACCGAACCAGCATGCGACCGAGGGTCGACTTGCCACAGCCCGACTCGCCAACAATGCCGAGGGTTTCACCTTCGCGAATCTCAAGTGAGACCTCTTCAACGGCATGAACTACATCCTTGCTGCGACGCGTCAGCCCCGAACCAATGGTGTAGTTCTTCGAAAGATTTCGTACGGAGAGAATGCTCATGACTTCTCCTCAATTGCTGCGGCGCTTCCGGCCAAGAAACAGGCAGCTCCGTGCCCGGACTCTTGGAATGAAAAGATAGGTCGAGAAGCACATGCTTCGTGAACCTTGGAGCAGCGATTAGAGAAGGCGCAACCCTGCGGGAGGTGGAGAAGTGAGGCCGGTTGACCGGGAATCGCTTCTAACCGCTCCGTCTTAGGACGATCTAACCGTGGAACAGAGTTCATTAACCCTTGAGTGTAAGGATGCAGTGGGTTGCCAAAGAGTGAATCCTTAGAAGCTCTCTCCACCATTCTTCCTGCATACATAACGAGGACCTCATCTGCAATCTCTGAGACAACGCCCATATCGTGAGTGATGAGGATGATTGATGAGTTATGCACTTTCTGTAATCGCTTCAAGAGATCCAAGATCTGTGCCTGGATAGTTACATCCAGAGCTGTCGTCGGTTCATCCGCAATCAATAACTTTGGATTGAGAGCAAGTGCCATCGCGATGATTGCGCGCTGGCGCATTCCACCCGAGAATTCATGTGGATACTGATCAACGCGTCGGGCGGGGTCGGGAATACCTACCTCGTCGAGAATTTCAATGGCCCGCTTCTTCGCCTCTTCCTTGGACATCTCGGTGTGGAGGCGAATCTGTTCGATGATATGCCAACCAACGGTGTAAACCGGCGTTAGCGCAGTCATCGGATCTTGGAAGACCATGGCAATCTCTTTGCCACGAATCTTACGCATCTCTTCATCGCTCTGTTTGAGGAGATCCACGCCGTTAAAAAGCACCTCTCCGCTGATTGTTACATTCGAATCTCGCACCAATCCCATGACGGCGTTCATAGAGACAGACTTACCTGAACCAGACTCCCCCACGATTCCGAGCGTCTTTCCGGCTTCAAGGGCGAACGAGAGATCATTTACGGAACGGACAATTCCCCTCCGTGTTTTAAACGAGACTGAGAGGTTCTTTACATTAAGTAACTCAGCCACGACGCACCCGCGGATCTAACACTGCGTAGAGAACATCTACGAGAGCGTTCATAAAGACAACAAAAAAAGATGCATACATAACAGTTGCCATAATGACAGGGAGATCAAAATTCTGCAGCGAATCGAAGGTCAACTTTCCTACTCCTTGAATTCCAAAGACGACTTCCGTGAGGAGCGCAGAGCCACCCACAAGCGCACCGAAATCCAGGCCGAAGAGCGAGATGACGGTAATAAGACTCATGCGCGTGGCATGCTTGTAAAGAATGCGCTTCTCGCTCGCACCCTTTGCTCTTTCAGTCTTGATGTAATCCTCTTTCATCACAGTGAGAATTTCACTTCGCAGCACACGGATATAAATACCCGCGTAGAGCAGTGCGAGAGTGAGCCAAGGGAAGATGAGATGGAGGAACCATTGCACCGGATCAGAGCCGAAGCTCACGTAGCCAAGCTGGGGAACCCACCGGAAAACCGAGTTATGCAATTTTGATTGCGTGATGAGATTAACTACCTCGCCCAGCCAATAGACAGGCAGTGAGATACCCACGATTCCGAGGACTGAGATAGTTGGATCAATCCACTTCCGCTTCGAGCTCGCGGCAAATACGCCTAGGAGGATTCCAGCAAGCAGCCAGATAATTGCGGCCCCGATGACAAGTGAGAGCGTTGCAGGAATTGCTTGGGTCAACTCTGGCAGAACCTTTGCGCCACGGTTCACATAGCTTGTGAGATCCTGCGAAACAAAGAGATGACGCATCATGGAGAGATAGCGAATAGGAATTGGCTTATCTAACTCAAAGGATGCCCGAACCTGCATCAACGTCTGCTGATCTGCATTCCTGCCTGCGATGCGCGCTGCCGGGTCCACACCTGGCGTCGCAAAAAAGATAAGGAATACAAGAATTGAGATAGAGAAGAGCACAAAGATCATCGCGGTGAAACGCTTAAAGAGGAAGGGGATCATGAATCGCTCCTCGCCCTCGTTTTGGGATCTAGCGCATCCCGCACAGCATCGCCATAAAGATTTAGCGCTGCGGCGGTGAGAACGATCATGAGGCCGGGTGCGATTGCTACCCACGGCCTTGTATATAGCAGACCAAGACCATCATTAATGATTGTTCCCCATGATGCACTTGGTGGTTGAACGCCGATACTCAAGAAAGAGAGTGCGGATTCGGTCAACATCGAGAGCGCGACCATGATGGGAATAAAGACCAGCACGCTTGGAAGTACATTAGGAAGAATTTCACGAAGAACAATGGTGGAATGTTTAGCGCCACTACCTACTGCGGCACGAACGAATTCACGCTCGCGAAGTGCAAGTACTTGACCACGAATCGGGCGAGCTACGTACGGCACATACACAACGCCAATAATCACAATAGGGAGCGCCATGGAGCCGGGACCAAAGTGGAGGAAGCCAAGGGTCAAGCCAGAAGTAAGAAGTACGACTGAGAGGCTGATTGCGAGGAGATAGACCGGGAAGGCCCAAATGACATCGAGCAGTCGAGAGAGGATGGAGTCCACCCATCCCTTGCGGTAGCCCGCCACGAGGCCGATGAGAAGTGAGAGCACGATAGTAATGAGACCAGCGGTAATTCCAATGAAGAGGGTGTTGCGCCCGCCGTAGAGCAGGCGTGCTGCAACGTCGCGACCTTGTGAGTCAGCGCCGAGGAAATATTTAGTAGACCAGGTTGGCCCGATCGGAGTCACACCAAGGCCAAGGCCTGTGGTGGATGGCTCGAGAACCGGCTTGATCTCACCGTGAATGAGAACGGTTGCATCAAGAGAGGAGGCAAAGGGATCAGTCTTCGCAACAAAGTGGGAATATACGGGCGCAAAGAGTGCCAGCAAGAAGATTATTGCTAGCACGGTGAGTGCAACCCATGACCGCTTGTCGCGAGAGAGCGTCCGTAGCGCTATCCGACCAGGTGATTCGGAGAACGTTACGGACGCTGACTCATGAAGAGACATACGTTATCTACGATCTTGCTTAGATGACATGAAGATATCTAGTAACTATCTATAGCTCTAGTTATCAGTTACTTAACCTGAAGCTGATCAACGAACATCTTGTACTGCAACGAGAATATGTAATTCTTCGTTGAAGATGAGATGAAGTCGAGCTGCTTAGGTGTGAATGCAACCGCAACAGGGGCATCAACCATAACTTCCTGATCAATGGCTCCCCACATTTTGTTAGCTGCGGCTGGGTCAGTCACGCCTAGGGCGATCGCCTTTGCCATCTTCGCATCAATCGCCTTGTTGCAGTAACCGGCCATATTGATCGATGAATCGGAGTTAGGAGTGAATGACTGGCATCCAAGAAGAACGCTCAAGAAGTCTGAAGCCGCTGGGTAATCCTGATACCACTGAGTGACAGAGATTTGAACTTTATTCTTTGTGTTCTGAATATATGTGAACTGGATATTTCCAGAGATTGGCTTCACGGTCGCTTTGTATCCGATGGAGTTCAATACAGATTGAAGGTAGATACCCATCTGCTTATTGACATCGTCGTCGGAGACAACAATCGCAACAGCCTGTCCTACAGTTCCAGATGCCTTCACAAGAGCCTGAGCCTTG
The DNA here is from genome assembly GCA_947452525.1 of Actinomycetota bacterium. GTDB lineage: Bacteria > Actinomycetota > Actinomycetes > Nanopelagicales > Nanopelagicaceae > PALSA-747. Next base: position 5,594 of record CANGCW010000027.1, on the reverse strand, counting down.
GCTAGATCTGGAGCGCTCCATGACTTTGCTGGCTTCTCAGGCGTTGCACCCTTTGTGTAGCCGCAGTAATCAACGTGGCCAGGGAAGTTAGGTGGCAAGAATGAGCAGACCGGTGCAGCAAGTTGAGTTCCACCGAAGATTTTTACCATTGCAGCACGGTCAATTGCATAGTTGACCGCCTGGCGAGCCTTCACATTATTGAACGGAGCAATATTGACGTTCATAGGCAGGTACCACATCGCTGTCAGTGGATTGACGTGAACCTGACTTGCATACTTCGTTCCAATTTCATTGAGACGATCTGCAGGAATTGGATCATATGCCCAATTAGCCTGATTGTTCTCAACCGCAGTTACCTGCGCTGTTGGTGTGAGACCAAAGTTGTAATCAATCTCATCTGGATAGCCTTGTGGCTGAGCATCATGGCTCCACTCCTTGAAGTATGGATTGCGGACCATAATCAAAGACTTTGTTGGGCTATATGACTTAAACATATATGCACCGGTTGTTGGGATGAGGGTTGTACCTGCATCCTTTGATGGCGCACTTGCGGGATTAATAACTGCGTGTGGCACTGCAAGCTTGCTCAAGATGGCATCGTCAGCAGACGTGAGATTGATGACAATGCTATTTGTAGAAGCATTTACAACAACACCCTTGGAGAGGTCACACGTTGCTGGCTTTGCCAAGCAAGCTGTTGCTCCGACGATACCGTTGTAGAACGAGCCTGCTGTTGGTGAAGATACTTTGAAGATACGTTCAAAAGAAGCCTTCACATCAGCAACCGTTACCTCTTTGCCGTTAGAGAATTTGATTCCCTTGCGCAACTTAAATGTAAGTGTCTTTCCACCATTCGAAATCTTTGGAAGGGCCTCTGCCAAGTCAGGAACAACATCAAAAGTTCTCTTGCCTGTGCCGTAGGCGAAGGAGAGAAGTCCATCATATGTAGCCTGGAAGAGTTGCCAATATTGTCCTGTGTAATTAACTTTAGGATCGATAGTTCCAGCTGCAGCAGCAGCTACTAACTTCACAACGCCACCAGCATGTGCCTTATCGTAAGGAGCTAGCTTTCCATCAGCGGCAGAACCGGATGTGCTACCGACCATTGATAGTGCGAGCGCTGCAGCAGCGATAGTTGAAATTGCAATAGACCTTCTACGCACGTACGACCTCCTATTGAGGGTTGAAGAGGGACAGAGTTGCCGAGAGCGCTTATGCTCCCACTACTGGAGCCATTTAGCACTAGGAAAGTGAGAAAAACTTTAGATGACACAAGAATTTAACAATCCGGCGAGAACGCTTCCTGATGCCTTTTCACTCGCTGATAAGTTCATTTCACGAGAACACCACACTTTCTCATTCTCTGAGACGCATGCACCGGCCCTGACAATCTCACCTGGTGAAATGATTCATCTGCAGACCTGGGATTGTTATAAAGGCCAGATCACCAATGCAGAGAATGCGCTCCTCTCTATCGATGATTCACAGATCAACCCAGCAACCGGCCCCATTTATGTCGAGGGCGCCGAGCCGGGAGACACCCTCTCAATCACTCTGCACGACATCAGACCCGGTAAGCGGGGTGTCGCTCGCACCTACCCCGGCAACGGCCAACTCCAGCACCTGATTTCCGAGCCTTATGCGCGCTTCTTTGATGTCTCGAATACAACGGTCACGATGAATGAGAAGATCAACTTTCCAGTTGCTCCTATGCTCGGCGTGATAGGTGTAGCACCTAGCTCGGGAGAGATTCCAACAATGCCGGCCGGAAAACACGGCGGTAACCTCGATAATAATCTCAATACGATCGGCTCAACTATCCATCTACCGGTTAAGCATCGCGGAGCACTTCTCGGTATCGGGGATATGCATGCATCGATGGGCGATGGCGAAATCTGTGGCACGGGAATTGAAATCGAAGGTGACGTTCTCTTTAGCGTTGAACTCATCAAAGGTGTTACCACTGAATTTCCAGTCACCGAGACGGCAACGAGTTGGGTAACCCACGGGGTCTCAGATGTTGAAGACCTCAATGGCGCACTCCGAATAGCCTGCGAAGAAGCGGCCGGCCTCCTCGTTCGTGAGTGGGGATTCACTATGGAAGATGCCTTTATCTTCCTCTCCGTCCAAGGCAACCTCGGCATCGCGCAAGCGGTTCACCCAAGTACCGGCACAGTTATTGCCAAGATGGTCGTTCCAAAACTGACCGGCTGCCCTCGGCCCTTTAAAGTATTGGCATAAGTCCTTCTCTCTCACCTGTAACTATGTTTGACTTACGCTCTTGCGCCACCTCAGCACTGCAGCGAATAATCACCTGACATCCACGATTCACCTGACATCCAACGTTCACCTAACAGAAGGAGAAGATGTGTCTTCAGCAGAAGGTAAGAAGTTTTCCTGGAAGAACAGCGGAGCCGAACTAGAGACTTGGTACCGCATCGTTGGTGACCTCACCAACGGGAAGACGCCGGTGATGGTGCTACATGGCGGCCCTGGCGCCGGCCATAACTACACAATCGCTATCGCTGAACTCATTGCCTCCTCTGGTCGCGCAGCAATTCTTTACGATCAAATTGGATGTGGAAATTCAACTCACCTTCCTGATGCACCGAAAGAGTTCTGGACTCCTGAACTTTTCATGGCGGAACTCACGGAACTTACAGCTCATCTTGGAGTTGCAAGTGATTACGCGATCATTGGTCAATCTTGGGGCGGCATGCTTGGAATGCAATTCGCAACTCATCGCCCACAAGGCTTGAAGGCGCTTATCGTCGCTGACTCCCCCGCATCTATGACAATCTGGGTCTCCGAGGCAAATAAGCTCCGTGCACAACTTCCTCCTGAAGTTGAAGCAACTCTCAAAAAACATGAAGAGGCGGGAACTACAGATTCTCCAGAGTATGTTGCCGCAGTCGATGTCTTCTACGCAAGACATCTTTGTCGCGTTCCGATGCCGCCAGATGTTCTGGACTCATTTACCCAACTAGCCGAGGAACCGACTGTCTACCACACCATGAATGGGCCCTCGGAGTTCCATGTCATTGGTTCTTTGAAGAGTTGGGACATTCATCCAGATCTCCATAAAATCAATGTTCCAACGTTATTAGTCAGCGGAGCTTATGATGAAGCCACGCCAGCGATGCAGAGTGAGATTCAATCGCGCATACCTGATGTTGTGTGGGAACTCTTCCCAGAATCCTCGCATATGCCACACATTGAAGAGCCGGCGCGGTTCAAGAGAATCGTCAACGCCTTTCTCGACGCGAAACTGGATTAGCGCTCCCCTTCTCGCTACGCTTCAAACATGACAACGGAGTCAGCAATTGAAACAGCACGCGCCCAATTACGTAGAGCGGTAGACCAGCTTCAACTACCCGAGAACGAATGGCAGACACTTTCAACGCCACGCCGTATTCTCGAAGTAGCGGTCCCCCTCCGCCGCGATAGCGGCAATGTGGAAATCTATAAAGGATTCCGAGTTCAATACTCAACCACCCGCGGTCCATCTAAAGGCGGCGTCCGCTTTCACCCATCCATCGATATGGATGAAACGGTTGCGCTTGCAATGCTCATGACCTGGAAGTGCGCACTTACAAACCTTCCATACGGTGGAGCCAAGGGCGGAATCGCAGTTGATCCATCAACTCTTTCGCGGAGCGAGAACGAACGCCTCACCCGTCGATACACATCCGAGATTCTTCCCATCATCGGTCCTGAGCACGATATCCCCGCACCTGATGTCGGAACGGATGAACAGAACATGGCGTGGATGATGGATACCTACTCTGTCAACGCCGGCTTCTCAGTGCCCGGCGTCGTGACCGGTAAGCCAATCGTTCTCGGCGGCTCCCTCGGTCGCACATCAGCTACAGGTGATGGGGTTGCTATCTCCACACAGCAGGCGTTGATCGCGAAGGGCATCGATCCCGTTGGAGCAACGGTTGCGATCCAGGGCTTCGGAAAAGTTGGCTACTGGGCGGCTGTGGCGCTCGAACACATGGGCCTCAAGGTCACTGCGGTCTCTGATGTACACGGTGCGGTTACCGGATTCTCATCCGTCTCAGCTCTCTGGGATCATTTCAAAGCGAATGGCAATCTAGATCTTCCAGGCACTGAGAAACTGACCAACGATGAGCTTCTCCATCTCGATGTTGATGTACTTATTCCAGCAGCGCTCTCTGATGCAATCACGGAGCATTCAGCTCCAGCGATTAAGGCCAAGATCGTTGTTGAAGGTGCAAATGCACCAACAACGCCTGAAGGAGATGCAATCTTGAACGATAAGGGCATCCTTGTCATTCCAGATATCCTCGCAAATAGCGGTGGCGTGATTGTCTCCTACTTCGAGTGGGTTCAAGATAAACAGAATTACTTCTGGGATGCCGAAGAGGTAAAGACAAATCTCTCCACCATCATGTTGAAGGCCTTTAAGGAAGTGAACGCAACAGTTGAGCAACGTGGCGTCACATGGAGAGAGGCAGCACTCATGATCGGCGTTGGTCGCGTGGCCGAAGCCCATCGCCTACGCGGTCTGTATCCATAATCACCAAAGTTTTCGCTCCCCACTTCATTCTTATGGAAAGTGCATCACTCGCGCGCGCATAGACTTAACTCGTGCGAGTAATTAATCAGAGTCAACTCAAAAAGATCCTCCAAGATCTACCGAAGAATCCACGTGTTATTGCATCAGGTAACTTCGCGACGCCGAAAACTCTTCTCGGACTCTTCGATGAAGCGGTCCCTGAGTACACACTCCACATGCTCAATGCGCAGATGGGCATCCCCCGTCGTCCAGGTGTTACCTACGAGACCGCATTCGTCGGTTCCGGGATGCGCAACTCCGATCGACTCCACTACGTGCCATCGCGTCTTAGCCTCGTTCCTGTTCTCATCCGCGACCATTTCGTTCCCGATGTAGTTCTGCTTCACACCTCAGAGCGACGCTTCGACACGGTCTCCCTCGGTATTGAGGTCAATATTCTTCCCGCAGCAATTGAAGCGGTACGAGAAAAGGGCGGCCTCGTGATTGCGCAAGCAAATCCGAAGATGCCTTATACCTATGGCGATGCCCAAATTTACGAGCATGAGATTGATTTCCTGATTGAGGCTGAAGAGGATCTCGCCCACCATCACGCACTTCACTCAACCGATACCTCAAAGGCAATCGGCAAGCAGATCGCAGGTTTAGTTGCGGATGGCTCAACACTTCAAATGGGCATTGGCGCCGTACCTGATGCCGTCCTTGAACTCTTGAAGAACCGAAAGAATTTACGTATCTGGACTGAGATGTTCAGCGATGGCGTACTCAATCTCGAGAAAGAGTCAGCCCTCGACTTGGATGTACCAATCACTGCTTCTTTCATCTTCGGATCTGAAGAGCTGTATCAATGGCTCCATCTCAATCGCCGTGTTCGGATGTTACGTACCGAGAAGACCAATGATCCAAGTCAGATTGCAAAGCAGGCCCGCATGACATCGGTAAATGCAGCTCTTCAAGTTGATCTCTTCGACCAGGCAAATGCCTCTCGCGTCCGGGGAAAGATCTACTCTGGCTTTGGTGGCTCAACTGACTTTATCGTCGGCGCTCTGCATTC
>CANGCW010000026.1 GCA_947452525.1 Actinomycetota bacterium | reverse complement strand
GATAAGCCTGAGCCTAAGTCAGCGACCGCAGCAGGTCCTGGCGCAGGAGATATGGACTTCTAATTGGATATTCGCGATCCTTTCAACGCAGCTTCACGTGCTCGTGCAGCTGCGTTGGAGGACGCCCAAAATCCTTCAGTAGTCGGTGAACTCCTCTCGATCGACTTCGATTCAGAGGAACGGGTCGCCACCTATCTCTTTGAAAGCTCCCTTCCAGGTTACGTTGGGTGGAGCTGGGCAGTAACAGCAATCCGCGTTGATGATGATGCAGAGACGACAATCTGCGATGTAGTACTCCTACCGGGTGAGGGTGCACTTCTTGCACCAGAGTGGGTTCCTTACAAGAACCGCTTGCAACCTGGCGATGTCGGTGTTGGTGATGTCATCCCAACTTCTGCTGACGATGAGCGTCTTGTTCCAGGCTTCAATGCACTACCTGGCGATGAAGATCTCGATAACGAGCAACTCTTTGAATTTGGTTTAGGTCGCGCCCGCGTGCTCTCAATTGTGGGACGCGATGCCGCCGCTAAACGTTGGCACGAGGGCGATCGCGGGCCTAATACCCCGATGGCTAACTATGCGCCGAAGCCCTGCCAATCCTGCGGCTTCTTCATCCCGATCTCGGGGGCGCTCCGCACAGCCTTCGGAGTCTGCGCCAATGCGCTCGCTCCAGATGATGCCCGCGTAGTCGCTGTAGATCACGGCTGCGGAGCTCACTCGGAAGCAATGGTTGTCACTGAGTAGGTCGATAATCGACTGTAATTCACCCCAGTACAACCCGCTCCACAGTTAAAATAACCCCGTTCAAGAATCACAGAAGGAGTCAGAATGCCTATCGGTCGCATCAAATGGTTTAGCCTCGAAAAGGGTTTTGGCTTCATCTCATCCGAAGAGGGCGAGGATGTCTATCTCGCTGCATCCGCACTCCCAGCCGGCGTTCCATCGGTAAAGCCTGGAACAAAGTTGGAGTTCAGCGTCTTCGAGGGAAAGAAGGGGCCACAGGCTCTCACCGTCCGCCTCATAGACGAGCCAGCATCTGTCGTAGCTAATACACGTATGGCTGCAGATGATCTCGCAACAATTATTGAAGACACCATCAAGTTGCTCGATAAGGTTGGCAACGGACTTCGCCATGGTCGCTACCCAAGTGGGCCAGAGGCATCACGCCTTGCAAAGGTTTTGAAGGGTATCGCTGGCCAGATCGACGGCTAGTTTTTAAGCGCTTCTTTGCGAAGACGTCGTACTGAGTAGATCAAGCCAATAACTCCAAGTGCAGCTCCATTGAGACAGATCCAGAGCGTTGTGCCGGATGCGCCACGGAGTAGCTCGATCACGAAGGCAACCATCCAGAGTGATATGCCTGAGAGAAGTACTTTCACTGTTGTTCCCATAAACACAGAGAGTACACCGAGAGCTCACGAGTTAGACTTAGATAATGGTTAACGAGACGGGTTCATTGCGATCATTCCGTCATAGAAACTTCCGCCTCCTCTTCTTCTCCAACGCCGTCTCCAATATCGGCTCCTGGGCGCAACGCATTGCGCAGGACTGGCTAGTCCTTGAGTTAACCGGAAGTGGAAAAGATCTCGGTCTCGTTACTGGCCTGCAATTTCTACCCTCCTTTCTCTTCAGCATCTGGGCGGGAGCGCTCGCTGATCGATTAAATAAGCGGAAGTTATTGATATTCACCAACGTTGGTGGGGGATTGACTTCGCTAATTTTGGGCTTGCTCGTCATCACGCATAACGTTCAGATGTGGCATGTCTATGTATTGGCCTTTGCTCTCGGCGCCTTTGGTGCTCTCGATGCACCGGTTCGTCAAGCCTTTACCGCTGAGATGGTGGGTAAGAGTGATCTCGCAAATGCCATCAGTCTCAACTCAGCAAATTTCAACGCTGGCCGATTGATTGGCCCAGGTGTATCAGGGCTACTCATCGCCGCCTTTCACACCGGCCCATCCTTCATTCTTAACGCCATCTCATATCTCTTCGTCATTCTCTCCCTGCTTATCATTCGCGAGTCAGAGTTATTTGTGGATTTGAAAGCGAAATCCACTGGAAAGATTCGTGAGGGGCTGCGTTATGTGCGTGCTCGCCGAGATCTCATCGCCGTAATGTGTACCGTCTTCTTCGCCGGCACATTTGGACTTAACTTTCAGATCTATAACGCGCTGATGGCGAAGAATATCTTCCATAAAGGCCCGGCAACATTTGGTTTCCTCGGAACGATCCTCGCGGTTGGTTCACTCTCAGCTGCGCTGCTCTCGGCAAAGCTTGATACTAAGAGATCCGCAAAATTCATTATGGCCTTTGCGGTGCTCTTCGGTTCAATGGTTGCGCTCTCATCACTTGCTCCGAATTTCCTGATTTACGCCCTGGCGCTACCTATTTGTGGTGCATCAGCACTTACGACGATGATTGCTGCCAACTCGTATGTGCAGCGAACGAGCGACCCGCAAATCCGCGGACGCGTCATGGGTATTTACCTGATGGTCTTCATGGGTGGTTCACCCTTCTTCTCTCCGGTAATCGGGTGGATAACGGTAGAGATAGGTATTCGCCAGACCATTGGTCTCTGTGGTGGCATTACCGCTGCGGCAACTCTCGCCACCTATGCCTTGCTCCATAAAGAGTTGAAGACCCCACAGAGCGTGAAGACCGAAGATGTGCTCGATTCCTTTTACGAGCGAAGTTAATTACTTCTTAAGCTCGGCGACGATGTACTCGATGCAAGCGGTGAGCGCATCAATATCATCGGGATCAACCGCGGGGAACATTCCGATACGGAGCTGATTCTTACCGAGTTTGCGATAAGGGTCGGTATCGACAATGCCATTGGTACGGAGAATCTTTGCAATCTCAAGTGCATCAATGGAGTCATCAAAGTTAATGGTGCCAACTACCTTTGAGCGCATCGCAGGGTCAGTGACAAATGGCGTTGTGTACTCGGTGCGCTCAGCCCATGCGTATAGGCGTGAGGCAGAGTCAGCAGAACGACCAGCTGAGAACTCAAGCCCGCCACCCTTATTCATCCACTCAATCTGCTCCGCGAGCAAGATAAGGGTTGCAAGTGCCGGGGTGTTGTAGGTCTGATCAAGTCGTGAATTCTCAATTGCGATGGAGAGGTCGAGGAATGCTGGGATCCAGCGTCCGCTCGCCTTAATTTTCTCGACACGTGCAATAGCAGCAGGGCTCATGATTGCAATCCATAGGCCGCCATCAGATGCGAAGGACTTCTGCGGAGCAAAGTAATAGACATCGCTCTGTGAGAGGTCTACATCTAATCCGCCTGCGCCACTTGTTGCATCCACTAATACGAGCGCATCGCCGATACCGGCCGGGCGAATGATGGGCGCCATAACGCCGGTGCTTGTCTCGTTATGGGTGAATGCATAGACATCGACGCCCTCTTCCGCAACGGCTACTGGATGTGAACCAGGCTCTGCCTTAATGATTGTTGGCTCATCGAGGAATGGAGCCTCCTTTGCCGCTGTTGCGAACTTCGATGAGAACTCACCGAAGGTGAGGTGCTGCGACTTCTTCTCGATCAAGTTAAGCGTTGCGATATCCCAGAATGCAGTCGATCCACCATTGCCGAGCACCACTTCATAACCCTCAGGAAGGTTGAAGAGGGATGCAAGCCCGGTTCGAACGCGATTAACAACGCTCTTCACTGGCTTCTGTCGGTGCGATGTTCCGAGGACGAGCTCAGTATTAGTCGTGAGCGCGGTAATTGCTTCGGTCCGAATCTTTGATGGGCCGCAACCGAAACGTCCATCACGTGGCTTGATATTTGCTGGGATAAGAATTGCACTCATGAGTTGCCCATTCGTTAAGAATTATGGAAATAATCGAATTGTTTTCCAAGCGCCATTGCCAGAATCTGTTGACTGTATATATCTCACGCGGTCATGCAACCTTGAATACCGCCCCTGCCAGAGTTCAATCGTAGTGGGTGCAACGGTGTAGCCGCCCCAGTGCGGAGGCCGTGGCACTGCGCTGCCCTCGGGATACTCTTGCGCATACTTTGCATATCGCTCTTCCAGAGTTGAACGCGTATCCAAAATTTGAGATTGCGAACTTGCCCACGCGCCGATCTGGCTGCCCCATGGACGCGTCGCGAAGTAATCATCGCTCTCTTGCGCACTTACCTTCGTGGCAACACCTTGGATCTGCACCTGTCGCTCCATCGCATACCAAGGGAAGAGGAGTGCAACATGTGGCGATGCTTCAATTGCTTCGGCCTTGCGAGAGCTGTAATTAGTAAAGAAGGAGAAGCCGGCACTCGTTACATCTTTCAGTAGAACAGTTCGCGAGGTGATCTTCTCCCCGCCACCAGTCGAGAGGACCATTGCATTCGCCTCGACGATATATGGATTCGCGTGAGCCTCGGCTAGCCAGAGGAGGAATTGCTCGATCGGGTCGGCGCTGACGGCCTCTAGCCCGGCCTCGCCGTAGGAGCGGCGCATCGCCCGAATCTGCTCTCGTTCCATTGGATTATCCATAAATGTATTACAGGTCACTTTCGCTATGAGGGTCCGCCCCGCAAATCTAACCGAATCGGGTTGGTAGCACTAGGCGGCTAGGAGCAGAATAGGCCCATGCCTCCAGCGATGTAGGCGCGGATTATTACAGGGGAGTCTCACGTGTCGGATGATTTCAAGCCAGGTCTCGAAGGCGTCATTGCATTTGAATCAACAATCGCAGAGCCAGATAAGGAAGGTAGCGCACTCCGTTACCGCGGCGTAGATATTGAGGACCTCGTAGGTCGCGTCTCCTTTGGTAACGCATGGGGTCTTCTCGTTGATGATCAATTCAACCCGGGCCTGCCACCTGCTGAATCATTCCCACTCCCTGTTCACTCAGGTGATGTTCGCGTGGATATCCAATCTGCTATCGCGATGCTCGCTCCGGCATGGGGCTTCAAGCCACTTCTCGATATCTCTGATGAAGAAGCTCGTAGCGATCTTGCACGCACCTCAGTCACTGTTCTCTCATACTTGGCTCAGGCAGCGCGCGGCGTTGTACTTCCACCAGTTCCGCAATCAGAGATCGATAAGGCGCACACTGTTACAGAGCGCATGATGATCCGTTGGCGCGGAGAGCCTGATCCCAAGCATGTCCGCGCAATCGATGCCTACTTTGTCTCTGCTGCAGAGCATGGAATGAATGCATCAACATTTACAGCGCGCGTTATTGCATCAACTGGTGCTGATGTTGCTGCATCAATGTCTGGCGCAATCGGCGCGATGTCAGGCCCACTTCACGGTGGTGCTCCATCACGCGTTCTCGGAATGATTGAAGAAGTTGAGAAGTCTGGCGATGCTCGCGCATACGTTAAGGGCATCATGGATCGTGGCGAGCGTTTGATGGGCTTCGGCCATCGCGTCTATCGCGCAGAGGATCCACGCGCACGTACCCTTCGCCGCACAGCACAAGAGCTCGGTGCGCCTCGTTATGAAGTTGCACTCGCGCTTGAGAAGGCAGCACTTGCTGAACTGCACGAGCGCCATCCAGAGCGCGTCCTTGAGACCAATGTTGAGTTCTGGGCCGCAATCGTCCTCGACTTCGCAGAGGTTCCAGCGCCACTCTTCACATCAATGTTTACATGTGCACGCACCGCTGGTTGGTCAGCACATATTCTTGAGCAGAAGCGCACAGGCCGCCTTGTTCGCCCGTCAGCTCGTTACATCGGTCATGGCCCTCGTATGGCCAGCGATGTACAGGGTTGGGATGAGAGCGTCGCAGCACTTCACAGCTAGTCGCATCCTCCCTCGAAATTTTCAGGGAAAGATCGCGTAACTCACGGGAAGGAATGAGGAGTGGAGAGAACACCTCATCATGACGGAAGCCCGCTCTATGTAAGTAACGCTGCGCCGAAACTTGGCGAGCAAGTGGAGCTCCGAGTTCGCACCCCGAAGGGTTACGGCGCAACCTCGATTCTCGTTCGCATCTTCCAAGATGGTGAACCACGCCACTATGACTTAAAGGTCATCTCCTCGACCGATCAAGAGCAGTGGTGGAGCACCAAGGTCGCCATCATCAATGAGAGCGCTCGTTACCGCTTCCTTCTCACCGGGACGAATAAGTACGAGTGGTTGAACGCTTCAGGTGTCCATCCCAATGAAGTATCAAGCGCCCAAGACTTTGCGATCTTCGCAAAGCCGGCATATCCAAAGTGGATTGCATCGAGCGTCTTCTATCAAATCTTTCCTGATCGTTTCGCCTCATCAGGCGCGAAGTACAAGATCCCGAAGATTTATGTTCCACGCGATTGGAACGACCTGCCTAAAGGCAAAGATGCAACAACCGGCGTTGAGTACTTCGGCGGCGATCTCGATGGCGTCCGCCAGCACTTAGATCACCTCTCCGACCTCGGCGTTAATGGCATCTACTTCACCCCATTCTTTGCTGCCCGCTCAACGCACCGTTATGACGCAAGCAGCTTCGACGAGGTTGACCCTGTGCTCGGCGGTGACGAAGCGATGGAGCGTCTCCAACGCAGCGCAAAGCGCGCTGGAATCCGCATCATGGGCGATCTGACGACTAATCACTGCGGCGCTGGCCACCCATGGATTCGTAAGGCTCTCGCCGACAAGAAATCGAAAGAACGTTCATTCTTCTACTGGGATAAATCGGTAGAGCATGGATATGAAGGATGGTGGGGTCTCGCCTCGCTTCCTAAGTTGAATTACACATCTGCCGAACTTCGCCGCCGCATGTACGAGGGAAAGAACTCCATCGTCCGTAAGTGGGTCGGTCCGAAGAAGGGGATGGCCGGTTGGCGTATCGATGTCGGCAATATGACCGGACGCTATCGCGAACAAGATATTAATCAGGAAGTCATCCGCGGAATTCGTAAGGCGATGGATGAGACCAATCCTGATGCCTGGCTCGTTGCAGAGAATGCAGATAACTTCCCGAACGATCTCGATGGTTTCGGTTGGCACGGCACGATGAATTACAACGGATTTATGCGACCAGTCTGGGGCTGGTTATCTAAGAAGCCGAATACTCAAGGCGGTTTCTTCGGTCTTCCAACTGATGTCCCATCTTTCGGTGGCGGCGCACTCGTTCAATCAATGGTGCAATTCAATGGAAATATTCCATGGCGCGCGTTGAACGCGAGCATGATTCTCTTGGATTCACATGACACAGCTCGATTCCGCAATGTTGTTAATGGTGACCGTGGTCGCCACTTCGCTGCGATGGGCCTCTTGATGACCTATCCAGGCGTTCCATCCATCTTCGCTGGCGATGAGATCGGTATCGAGGGAGCATGGGGTGAGGATGCTCGTCGCACTATTCCTTGGGACGATACCGATAAGTGGGATAAGAAGTTCTTAGGGTTAGTTACAGCCCTCGTTCATCTCCGTCGCAACAGCAAGGCGCTTGCTGAGGGCGGCCTTCGATTTATCGCGGCAGAGAACGACTACATCGCATATCTTCGTGAGACTAAGGGTGAGCAATTGCTCATCGTTGTTAACCGCGAGGTCTGCAATATCTCCATCAATCTAGCGCAGTACGGCTACAGCCTGGATCAGTTAATTATCGGAGATGGCGGGGAAGTGGGCGCCGCTTCACATGCGAGCGCTATTCACTTCCGCCCACATGAGGCAGGCGTGCACGTCTGGCGGCTAGAGAAGGCTTGAACTCCCTTCACAGGGTTAAGGGTGTAGCCAGAAGCGGAGCGCCTCCGATAAGTAGCTTCGCCAGGATTTCTCATTGTGTCCAGTGCGTGGATAGACCTTATGTAAGAAGTTCACGCCCGATCGCCAGCCATTTGCTAGAGCAATTTTGTCTGCATAATCTTGAAATGGACCGTAATTCTTATCGTGACCCTTCGTTCCTCGACTCATCCATAACCGTGAAATCTTTATCGGTGTCAGGGGAGTAAGTAGTGATTCCACCAAGGGATTCTCACCGATAATCCAGTGGGGTGAGAATGAGAGCGCCGTCTGAAAGTATTGAGGATATTTATTCACTCCATATAACGTTGCGAGGCCACCCATACTTGAACCGAGCATCGCGGACTTTCTTGGGTCAATTTGTGAGTTCGTATATTTTGCAATTGTTGGAATTACTTGATCAACGATCTCGGCGAGGTATCTATCTGAGCGAATCTCATCGAGCGGGAACGAAGGTTGTTCACGCTGCCAGAAACCGGAACGTCCAAGGATGGGAGTAACGCCATTCTGAAATGGATGCTGCGGGGCTAAGTCTTTTGCGCGGCCAAAGGGATCCTCGGAGCTTCCGCTATGAAAGACACCAATGACAAGTGGTGGTCGCACATTGAACTCTTGAGAAATCGCGATGGCATGCTGTGCTAGCTCCCACGTGGTGCCGCGGGTCGCGCTTTTCTTATCAAAGATATTCTGGCCATCATGGGCGAGCAGGAGGCGATCACTACCGCCCTCAGGAGCCCAATAATCAACTCTTCGGCCATTAAATGAGGCGCGCGTAACAGAGCCCGGCAGGCCACGGACTTGATAGTGCATTTGCTCGCTCATAGTGAAAGGATAGACCTAACTATGAAGCGTTCAATAATGTGGTTCCGACGAGATCTCCGTATTGGTGATCATCCTGCACTTCTTGCATCACTCGCAGAGTCCGATGAGATTATTCCTCTCTTTATCCTTGACGAAAAGTTCTTTGCGAGTGCGGGTACGAAGAGGTTGGCCTATCTTGCAAACTCTCTGCGCGAACTTAATCGATCGCTAGATGTCAGACTCCACATTGTCCAAGGTAAGCCCATCGAAGTTTTGAAGAAGATGCAAGAGTTGTATAACGCGAGTGATGTACATATCTCTGAAGAGTATGAGCCACTTGGTCGTGCACGCGATCTCGCTGTAGAAGCGGCAGGTATTCCGTTGATTCGCACTGGAAGTCCTTACGCCGTTGCACCAGGGCGAGTCCGCAAACCCGATGGCACGAATTATCGCGTCTATACGCCGTTTTATAAGGGTTGGGTAACACACGGCTGGCGCGCACCAGTTGCCGCACCGAAGGTAATCAACGCAGTTGAGCCGCTGAAAGAGCATCAAGAGTTTCCACATTGGCACCTTCCTGAAGGATCGCACATATCTCCTGCAGGTGAGCATGCCGCATTGCTTCGTTGGAAAGAGTGGTCGAAGAGCCATCTCCACGAGTACAACGAGATGCGCAATGTTCCTGGTGTTGATGGAACAAGTCGCCTTAGCGCGCACTTAAAGTTTGGCGAGATTCACCCACGCACCCTGCTTGCGACCTTAGGCAACAGCGATGGTGAGATTACGTATCGGAAAGAGATAGCGTGGCGTGAGTTCTATGCGGATGTTCTCTTCAACTATCCGACGACTGATACTGAGTACTACGCGCCTCGTTTTACCGCGATGCGTTATGACGAGCCGGGTGAGAAGTTTGAGAGATGGAAGAGCGGAACGACTGGCTACCCGTTTGTCGATGCTGCAATGCGCCAGATGCTCAATGAGGGCTGGATGCATAACCGGAGTCGAATGGTCGTCGCTTCATTCCTCGTGAAGGATCTCCACCTCGAGTGGCAGCTTGGTGAACGCTTCTTCGAACAGCACCTTATCGATTACGACGTTGCCAGCAATGCGCACGGCTGGCAATGGACCGCTGGTTGCGGCACAGATGCTTCACCGTACTATCGCGTCTTCAATCCCATTGAGCAGGGTCGCAAGTTCGATCCCGATGGCGTCTATATCCGTCGCTATGTTCCTGAACTTCATCACCTATCAGGCGATAAGATTCACGAACCATGGAAGGTGATCGGTGGCCTTGACCACGGTTACCCAGATCCCATTGTTGATCACGCGAAAGAGCGCGTTGAATCGTTGGCGCGCCTGGAAGAGATTAAAGAGCAGCCCAGCTCTTAATCCCACCGCCAGCGCGCTTTGCCCCATACATTGCATCATCGCAACGCTTCAAAAGTTCGCCTCTGCCATCATTCTCAATGAAACCGATAGATGCGCCAACCTTTATCGATCCCGTTGCAAGGTGCACGGGATAACTCAACGCTGCGAGCAGCGCTTCAGAAGCCTCAAACCCATCACCATGGATGATTGCTCCAAACTCATCTCCGCCGAGTCTTGCCAGTAAATCTCCTGGTGCAAGTGCTCGCGCAAACCGCCGAGAGATATGGCGCAGAAGTTGGTCGCCCACATCGTGGCCCTGTTGGTCGTTGATCGGCTTAAAGCCATCTAAATCCAATAAGAGCACTGCACCAGTGACACCGGCCTCGAGAGCAGCGAGTTCTGCGACGAATCGTCGACGATTTGGTAGCCCGGTGAGTTCATCGATATGCGCCAACTCGCGATCATCACGCGCTCGGTGTGCGGTGCGCAGAGCCACCGACATCCGTAGGAATGAGAAGGCGATAGTCGATATCGCAATGGCG
>CANGCW010000025.1 GCA_947452525.1 Actinomycetota bacterium | reverse complement strand
GTCCGAGCTGCGTCTCAATTAAATACTTGAGGAAGTGAGCAGCGTTATCAGATGTTCCTCGAGCAAGGATGAGAACTGAGTTAATCTCGCGAGACTTTACGAGATCTGCTGCGCCCGTAATTTCATCGACATGAGAGAGGATTGTCTCAAAGACTGAAGGAATCTCTTCAATCTCGCTTCGCATAATATCGCCAGCCATCATTCTTTCTTCCTACACTGCGCTCGGGTAGTGAGTGGTAGCGGACCAACACGGACCGAGTTGCTCTTCGCCAGTATTTATTTTGTGATTCAAAGTCCAGAGGTTCCATACCTTCTTCAACTTCAGGTCAGCAAATACAAGGTCATAACCACCAAAGCCCGTTACGCGATCGGTTGATACATAGAAAAGGTAGCGCGTGCCATCTTGATAGGGATAAGGATCAGAGGAGTCCCATACGGGTGAGTCAAAGAAGAGCGGAGTCGATCTTCCGTCTAAATAACCATGAAGGACGCGATCCACTCGACTCTTCTGCGTCTCAGTAAAGAGGAACTCTGTGGGAGAGAGAGCGATTGGATAGTAGGCAGATTTATCGAGCCCGCCCCAGATCTTGCGCTCGCTCGTGGCTGTATGCAACATGATGCTGTGATTACTCTCGTAGAGAATGCCGGAGTTATCGGGGAGGAAATATGGCATTGAGGCCTCAGGGTCACCGCTGGTGTATTGCGCAATAAGTGTGCCATCGCTCTTCATCACCTTGATCGCGCCATCAGTCTTATAGACAATGGATGTGCCATCGGGTGAGAACTTTGGATCCTCATCTCGCTTGTCATTTGGGCCGGTCAGATTCATTGGCTCAACCCAGCGTTGCCCGTCGAAGTGGGTAATAAAAATGTCCCAATCCTTCAGGCCAGCCTTCGACCCCATAAATACGATGGAGTTGCCATCAGGGGAGAAGTGGCCATTCATCGCATGGATGACTTTCCAGTTCTTGCTAATTGTCGCCAACCGGCCGGTCGCCAGGTCCAGCATCATGAGCTGGGAGTCCCAGTTGCGGTAGGCGGTGTAGTGATGGAAGAGAAGCACGCCGGAGAGGCGGGGCGCTCGCTCGGTGATCGAAGGGTCCGGCGCTTGGCCGGCCCAGGCGGCGGGGAGGGTGAGAGCCACGAGGGCAGCGACCACTCCAACAAGCCTCTTCACCGGCGCTCCCATCTTGTTATCAAATCTTTACTATCAATCCCCTTGTGGGGAGACGGGATAAGTGTAAGGTACCTTTACTCAATTCGGTAGGTTTCCTAACACAACATCCCGTTGTGTACCACCCGAAGGTGTGACGGGAGTAATTCAATGATGAAGAAGCGCGTCTTAGCTTCACTCGCAGTTACAGCGGTATTCGCCGGCAGCCTCGTGGCGGCAAACGTTGCACAAGCTGCGCCTCGTACAGTCAATGTCTGGGTTCCTTTCTCAGGCGGCAATCTCGATCTCTGGACTGCATCAGCAAAGAGAATCGAAGCTGCAAACCCAGGTCTCACTATCAAGCTCACAGGTAGCGTCGATATGGCGAAGTCACTTGCTGCAATCAATGCAGGCAATGGCCCAGATATCTCTGTCGCTAACGGGGCAGGTAACCTCGGTTGGTTCTGCGGATCTGGTGCATGGCAGAAACTCAATCTTCTCATCAATGGCAAGAATGGCATGAACGCAAAGAGCACATTTACGCCTGCTGCAAATGCATTTACAGTCGCAGCCAATGGAACACGTTGCGCACTTCCATTCTCTTCCGAGATCTTCGGCTTCTATTACAACAAGGATCTCTTCAAGAGCGCAGGTATCTCTGGTGCTCCTAAGGACACAGCGGAACTCGCAGCAGATACAAAGAAGCTCACGACATTTAACTCCGATGGTTCCATCAAGACAGCAGGATTCGTTCCATGGGCCGGTTACTACGGCTTCGGCATGGATGCAATGTGGCTCGGATATATGTTCGGTGCATCGTGGTACAACGGAAACCAATCTGCTTTCACAACTCCACAATGGAAGCGCGCCTTCCAGTGGCAACATGACTTGATTCAGAATGTCTACGGCCATGGAAACTTCAAGAAGGGTGCAGATCTCCTTACTAAATTCGTCGCGGCTCGTGGCGATGAATGGGGCGCACAACATGACTTCATCACAGGTCGCGTAGCCATGAAACTCGACGCTGACTGGATGGCGCCAATGTTCTGTGATCCAGATGGATGGGCACTCAACCCTTGTACAAAGCCAGCAGTGAACTTCGGTGTTGCACCATTCCCAGTTGCTCCTGGTCTAGTCAGCACTAATTACGGATACGGTCTCGTCGGTGGAAACACCATGGGTATCTCCAAGGGTGTAAAGAACCTTGGTGATGCATGGATCGTCCTTAAGGGCCTTGCGACAGATAAGAAGCTCGCACTTGAGTGGGCGAATGCAAATGGCGATCCATCATCGCTCATTGCAGCGCGCAACAAGGCTGATCTCACTTATCCTGCGTTCTATCAGACCTTCTATGACATCTCTAACCACCCACGCTCTGGTTACCACCAGTTGCGTAACACGGGCGAGCATCAAGAAGAAGATGCAATTCAGAACTTGTTAGCTGCATGGCAGGCGGGATCGCTATCTGATCTCTCAGCCGGTCTCTCAAAGACAGCTAGCGATGTGAATAACATCCTCGCTCGTAACGCATAGAAAGTAAGCAATGCAACTATCGAAAGTGAGTGCAACTACCCCCTTCCGCAAGAAGGGGGTAGTTGTTGCACCTCCGCGCAAGAAGTTAAAGACCCCGTGGATCTTCATCGCCTTTTGTATGTCTCCGTGGGTCCTCGGACTCCTCTTCTTCACCGCCTATCCAATGGTTGCCAGTTTCTATGAGTCATTTACCAAGTTCAATCTGATTGAGACACCGAAGTGGATTGGTTGGGCGAATTACCATCGGATGTTCTTTGAAGATCCTGACTTCTATAAGGCTCTCTACAACACAATCTGGATATCAGTAATCTCGATCCCGCTCCGTATCGCTTTCGCTCTCTTCACGGCATGGATTCTCACCAAGCCAAAACGCGGACGTAACATCTATCGCACAATCTTTTTTCTTCCGGCGATGGTTCCCACTGTCGCTGCATCAATGGCTTTTACTTACATCTTCAATCCTGCATTCGGACCGATTAACCGGATGTTGCAGGCGATCGGCATCTCAAATCCACCCTTCTGGTTTATGGACCCTAAGTGGTCTAAGTGGGGCCTCATCATTCTCGGTCTCTGGGGTATCGGCGACACGATGATCATCTATCTCGCAGGTCTCCTGGATGTACCTCGTACGCTCTATGAAGCTGCTGAGATTGAGGGTGCTAATGCGTGGCAGCAATTCCGTTATGTAACAGTGCCGATGATGACTCCGGTGATCTTCTTCTCTGCAGTTACTGGAATCATCGGATCATTCCAATACTTCACACAGGCCTATGTCGCAGCCGGCCAGGTTAACGATTACTCACACTCCATGTACTTCTATGCCACTCACATTTATGCAGAGGCATTTAAGGCATATGAGATGGGCTACGCCTCCGCGCTTGCCTGGGTGCTTCTCGTCATCACACTAATCTGCACTCTTGTCATGCTTCGGACGCAACGTCGTTGGGTTCACTATCCGAATGGAAGTCTCTTCAAATGAGCAAGAATCTTCAGGAGCCCTCACAGGCTGAGCGATATCAGATTGATTCGCGCAAGGCTCGTTTCGCAAAGCGGAGGAAGAACTTCCTCTATATGGTGGCAAACCATTCAGTACTCATTCTGATGTCTGCCATCTTCATCATGCCGCTCTTCCTCATCTTCGTTACCTCTGTGATGGATTACCACCAGGCATCCACGCGTGCACTCTGGCCAAGCCCTTTCCACTGGCATAACTACGTTGAGGTATTCACCGCTGTTCCATATCTTCGCTGGACGCTCAATACTCTC
This sequence comes from Actinomycetota bacterium, assembly GCA_947452525.1. Classification (GTDB taxonomy): domain Bacteria; phylum Actinomycetota; class Actinomycetes; order Nanopelagicales; family Nanopelagicaceae; genus PALSA-747. The sequence goes on along the minus strand of CANGCW010000025.1, from coordinate 6,519 downwards.
TTCGTCTCTGTAATGACGATGATTGGAACGGTCGTCTCCTGTGTTCCGCCGGCATATGCGCTTTCGCGTCTGCAGTGGAAGGGTCGTCAGACCTCCTTTGTCATCCTCCTTGCAACGATGATGTTGCCAGGTCAGGTAACGATGATCCCGGTCTACGTGATCTTCTCTCGCCTCCACTGGATTCCATCATTCTTGCCTTTGATTGTGCCTGCATTCTTCTCCAGCGCATTCTCCATCTTCCTTCTTCGCCAGTTCTTCTCATCCATTCCTGATGAGATCTCTGATGCCGCTCGTATCGATGGCTGTAGCGAACTCCAATTGATGATCCGCATCATCGTTCCGCTTGCAAAGCCTGCAATCTCTGCGATTGCTCTCTTCGCCTTCTTGGGTTCATGGAATGACTTCTTCGGTCCACTTCTCTATCTCGTTGATAATCAGAAGCTCTGGACCTTAGGAATGGGTCTCAATGCATTCCGCGGGCTTCATCACGTCAATACCAATATGCTTATGACTGCATCGGCGCTTTTTATGCTCCCTGTGATTGTCATATTCTTCTTCTCACAAAAGGTCTTCATCGAAGGCGTTACGTTGACGGGTGTAAAGGGCTAATTACTTCACAATGAATCAGAGTCCAGCAGTCCCAACTCTTCTCCGCGAGATTAACGAGCGAAGAATTCTCGATGTCTTGCGTCAACACGGACAACTTCATGCTGCAGAGATAGCACGCCACGTTGGCCTCTCGAAGCCCACAACCGCTGCGTTGCTTCGCGGTCTGATTGAGGTTGGCCTCGTTGTGGAGGAAGTTCCTGGCGCTACTGATTCAAAGCGAGCTCGTGCCGTCTATTCACCTGTTGCGGATGCTGGTGTATCTCTCGGAATCGATTTTGGTGCGAAGTTTCTCCGCGCAGCTCTCGCTGATCTCAATGGCAAGATTCGCGCAGAGGTAAGTATTGAGATTGGTGAACTCAACCTTCGCACCCTTCTCAAAGCTCTCAATAAGGCTGTAGATCAGGTTCTCGATGAATCTGGGTTTGCCCACGATGACATCGCATCCATTGTCGTTGGAACACCAGGCGTTGTAGACCGTAAGAGCGGCAAGATTGCAATCGCAGGAACTATCGGTGATCTCGATGGTATTAAGTTGGGAGAGGTTATCTCCAAGGAGTATGGCGTCACTCCCATCATTGAGAATGACATCAATCTCATCGCCCTCGCGGAGATGGAGGGTGGAGTCGGCTCGGGCGTCAGTGACTTCGCAGTGCTCTCAGTTGGATCAGGTCTTGGCTCTGGTCTCGTGCTTAATGGAAAGCTGCACCGCGGCCATAAGGGCGCTGCGGGCGAGGTCTTCTACGTACCTTTCGGGGATCCCTTCGATAACCATCACTCATCGACAGACCCTGCAACCGCTGGTCTCATTGAGATCGCAGAGAGCCTGGCAAAGAAGTTTCCTAAGAGCGAGATTTCTAAGCCATACACACCTGCGAAGATTTTCGCCGGTGCACGCGAGGGTGATGCGCTTGGTCGCGCAGTCGTCGATGTTGAGGCAGAGCGAATCGCTCTCTATATCGCCTCTATCTCCGCAGTAGTCGATGTGGAGCTAGTGATTCTCGCGGGTGGAATCGGTCGTAATGGCGATCTGCTGATTGCCCCAGTTAAGAAGATTCTCACATCTCTTATTCCATTCCCACCACGCATTGAATCTACTTCTCTTGGCGATAGCGCGGTACTTGCTGGAGCGCTCCGCATGGCAACTCGAAATACTCAAGAGCTTATCTTCCGTGATCGCTCATCTGCCATTGAAGTTCTCGAAAGTCTATAGATGAAGCTTGCTGTTATCGGCGGAGGATCTACCTATACGCCTGAACTCATTGATGGAATTCTCCTTCGCAGAGATCGTCTGCCCATCACTGAGATTGTCTTAGTTGATCCCAATGAAGCTCGCGTGAAAATTGTTGGCGAGTTTGCTGACCGAATGATTAAGCATGCGCAAGGTCAGATCAAGATTACGTGGAGTGCAAATCTCGATGAGGCGGTACATGGCGCAGACTTCGTCATCAGCCAGTTTCGCGTTGGCTCACAAGCGGCACGTCATCGCGATGAATTGCTCGGACGCGAATTTGGAATCATCGGTCAAGAAACCGTTGGTATCGGAGGTTTTGCAAAGGCGCTCCGCACCATTCCAGAGGCGCTGAAGATTGCAGAGACAATCCGGAAGAGCGCCCCAGAGGCGCTCTTCATCAACTTCACCAACCCTGCTGGTCTCATCACTGAGACGTTGAAGCGCCATGCATCTGATATCAAGAGTGTTGGTCTCTGCAACGTTCCATGGAATGTTCGTAAAGAGATTGGCAATGTTCTTCATCAACCTAGTGAATCGATTGAGCTCGATTACATCGGCCTTAATCACCTCTCATGGGTTCGCGGTGTGAAGATTGGTGGTCAGGACTTTACAGAGAACTCCTTTCAGGGATTTAAGGGTCTAACAGGAAAACATGGTGCCGATCATGCAGAACCTGCGTGGGAACCCGAGATTGTTGAGCGTATTCACGTCATTCCGAATTACTACTTGATGTACTACTTGGAGACGCAGGATTGGATTGAGTACCAGAAGAGTTACCCAACTCGTGCCTCACGTGTGGCTGAGATCGAAGAGGAACTCCTCAAGAAGTATGCAGATCCACACCTCGTCGAGAAGCCAGCAGAATTGATGGAGCGCGGTGGTGCGTATTACTCCGATTCTGCAGCAGAGTTGATGGCAGACATTGCTACTGATTCAGGCGCGGTTCATATCGTCAATACAAATATTGATGGAGCTGTTCCGGGTATGGCAAACGATGTAGTGATGGAACGTCCAGCAGTTATTACAAAGAACGGTGCCCGGGCGATTCCAACCGGCGCCATCAGTGGTGAGATTGCTCCGCTTGTCTCACGAGTAAAGCTCTTCGAGTTGCTCACAATTGAGGCCGCAATCAATGGCGATGAAGCTCGCGCGAAAGAGGCGCTGCTCTCTAACCCACTTGGACCAACGGAGGAGATGGTGGATAAGGCCTGGTCTCGCCTCAAAGAGGTAAATCAAGGTCTACTAGGGAAGTTCAATGGCTAATTACCTTGGAATAGATGTCGGGGGCACAAAGACCGATGCAATCATTGCTAACCATCTCGGTGAGGTTCTAGCGCTAGCGAGCAATGGCGGCGCTAACTGGGAGAGCATCGGTTTTAGCGATGCAGTCGCTTCTATCAGCGCATTGGTCAGCGAGGCGCTTCATCAAGCGAACCTTCGTGCTGAAGATATCTCTGAGGCGACCTTTGCTATGGCGGGAGTCGATTGGGAGAGCGATGCGGAGATGTTTCGCGCAGAGCTATCGAAGATCGGTCTCGCTAATATCTCTATTCTCAATGATAGCTTCGCTGCGCTTTTTGCAGGCACTCCAAGCGGTGAGGGCTGCGTTTCGATCTGCGGCACAGGTGGAAAAACATCTGGTCAGCACAATGGGAAGTTATTGCAGACCTTAGGTGTCTTAGCGGGAGAGGCGGGTGGCGCACTGCAACTCGTTGAGAGCCTCCAATCAGCTTTAGTCTCTGCATACAACGGTCGTACGGAGAAGAGCCCGCTCTACTTTGATCTCATCGGCGCATTTAAATTCTCAACCGAAGAGAAGTTCTTCCATGCGCTCATCCGCGGACACCTTCGTCTCCAAACAACCCTCGCACCCGTCATCTTCGAAGCAGCAGATGCTGGAGACGAGATTGCGCAAGCAATTACATCTCAACTTGCCCGTGACCATGTTGCAGATCTCGTAGCAATCTCAGGTCGACTCGGCATTGACGGCAGATTCACTATTGTGCGCGCAGGAGGCTTACATACAGCTGGTTCTACATACTTTGATAACGCCTTCAATTCCGAAGTGAAGCGCGCACTTCCGAAGGCAGAGATTGTCGTCCTAGAAACAATTCCTGCAGTCGGCGCGCTGATTCATGCAATGGGTCCGGTAGGTACAGAAGTTTCAGGTCGAATTAAGGATGGCGTGGAGAGGTTGGCGAAGTGAGCGCTCAATTTGAGAGAGTCCTAAATACATTTCAAACTCGCAATTCAGATCTTCTTAATTGGGCTGCTTCAACAATCACACTAACTGTCGGAGGAGAGCCTGAGGGCTTCACCATCAAGGCAGAGAAGAGTGGTGACGCGGTGACAACAACAATCACCGCCGCTGACGCATCAGGTTTTAGATATTCACTCAATGCGTTGAGACGTTGGATTGAGGACGGTGCAAGCGCACCCCTAAGCCTTTCTGATAAGCCGGCATTCAGAATCCGCGGTGTAATCGAAGGCTTTTACGGAATTCCTTGGAGACATGAACAACGTCTTCGTGGCGTAGCAAACTTCGCCGACTTCAACATGAATACCTTCATGATCGCACCGAAGGATTCTCCTTGGCAGAGATTTAAGTGGCGCGATCCATTTACTTCTGAATTTCTCGAACAGAGTAAAGAGCTAGTAGATGCAGGTCTAGATAATGGCCTCGCGGTCGCAATCTGTGTTTCACCAGGCCTCTCAGTCTCGTACTCGAGTGCAAGCGATCGCGAGGCGTTGATGGTCCGCTATCGCCAGCTACAGGGGATTGGTGTTAAGCACTTCGGACTTCTCTTCGATGATATTCCTTGGGAATTAACGGCCGAAGAAGACATTGCCCGTTATAAGACTACAGCGCTTGCTCAAGCGGATTTCAGCAATTGGATTTATAGCGAAGTCATCGCACTAGATCCAGAAGCGATTCTTACCGTCTGTCCTATGCATTACTGCGGACGTGGCCATGAGCAATATCTTCAAGATATGGGAGCCGCTCTAAATCCTAAAATCAACCTCTTCTGGACTGGGCGCACCATCTGTTCCGAGTATCTCGAAATCTTCGATGCCAAGATTTTTGAAGAGACAACGAAGCGCCCACCGCTCTACTGGGATAACTTTCCCGTGAATGACGGTTCAATGCGCCATTCGTTATATATCGGACCAGTGCAGCAGCGGGAGGCCGGCCTAGAGGCGCATTCTGCAGGCCTTCTCTCTAACCCAATGACTCAATTTGAACTCTCACAACTTCCGGTTGGCACGATTGGTGAGTACCTATGGAACTCACATACCTATAATCCATACGATGCTTGGGAGCGATCACTGGCAAAGATGGTTCCGAATGAGAGAGATCGCAAGGCGCTACGCGGCCTCTTACGCTGCACGATGGGCACTGTGACCGGCGGCGATCCAGCTCCAGATCTACGACCAATCTTTAACACTGCAACAACAGCCCGTCGCGAGGGAAGACTTGCAGAATCAGCGAAGATTTTCCGAATCGCAGGTGAGACGATGTTGGAGGATGCGCGAGTTCTTCGCGATTCTGCCTTTTCTCGTCCAGAGGTAATCGCAGAGGTCGCTCCGTGGATTGGAAAGTTTGAGTTAGGTGCAAAGACTCTTATTGGCCTTGCATCGATTATCGAGCGTAGTGCTTTTGACGCTGGCCAACGGTGCCTTGTTGCAAATCGCTCACTTGCAGAAGAGGCAGGCGCTCTCAGAGATAGCCTCGATACGCCAAAGCAGAAGATGTTTGGAGATCAGATTGATGGATCTCTCTGGGAGTTGATGATTGAACTCGGTTACACCGAGTAAGAGAGCCAGAGATTTGCCATCAACTGATGGCCTAGATCGGTGGGGTGAATCCCATCGCCAGCTAACTCCTCCATGGAGTACTGCGCGAGAAGCTCGCGGAAGTAATCTCCATATGGAATATAGGTGGCGCCAAACTCCGTCACGAGTTGCTTAATTCCTTCAATCTTCTCATTGAGATCGCCTAGCCAGTCACTCATTTCTGGTTGGACCGGCAGGATAAATGGTTGGCAGAGAAAGAGGCGTGGAGAGTAGGCGCTAACTTCTTGGAGTAGCTTGCGGTACTCGTTGGTGAAATCTTCAGCTGAAGTTGGGTCGTTATCGTCGTATCGACGCCACGTGTCATTAACGCCAATGAGAACGGTGACTGTCGACGGCCGGTGAGCCATGACATCGCTCTGCCAGCGATCACGAAGGTCACCGATGCGGTTTCCGCTAATACCTCTGTTGATGATCTCGCCCGAGACCTTTCCGCTATCGCGGATCTTCTTGACGTAGCCATCACCAATTCCATCGTGGTCGAGGCGATTGCAGTCAGTGACAGAGTCACCTATAAATAGCGAGATATCAGCCATGCACCAATCTTAATTGAGCTCCCCGTGAATACCTAGCTTGTAACCAACTCCACGTGAAGAAATTGCGATCATTGGACCGCCAACTTCTTTCACCTTTGCGCGCAGGCGTGAGAGGTGAGATTCGATGATGGAGTCACCACTAGTCTTGTAGCCCCAGACCCGTTCAATCAAGGCATCGCGCGAGACGACTTTCCGTGGATTCTCAATCAACGCAGTAAGTAAATCGAACTCGATACGCGTTAGCTCTACTGGCTTCTCATGCACTTTAAATGTCCGAGATTCCAGATCAAG
>CANGCW010000024.1 GCA_947452525.1 Actinomycetota bacterium | reverse complement strand
CAATTTGGTGGCGTCATGCTCGCCTTTGGATTCGTTGCCACATTCGGCTTTAACGGATTCATCACTACATTTGTAAAGAGCTTCGCCCCACACTCATTCTTTGCCAACCCAAGCTGGCTCTATGGAATCACAGGACTTGCATTCGTCTATTGCTTCTTCCAGATTCCGTTGATGTTTATCGTCTTCCTTCCCGCAATCGATAACTTGCGCGCAAATTGGCGCGAAGCCTCCGATAGTCTCGGTGGAAGCACATGGGAGTACTGGCGCCGTGTTGGTATTCCAGTCCTCACCCCATCATTTCTCGGTTCGGCCCTTCTCCTCTTTGCAAACGCATTCTCTGCATACGCAACAGCAGCTTCGCTCGTCTCTCAGGGCTCAATCATTACTCCACTTGAAATTAGCGGATCACTCTCCAGTGAGACCGGCCTGGCAAATGCTGCAACAGCAAAGGCTCTCTCCTTTGGAATGGTTGCTGTCGTAGTCGTCGTCATGGCGCTCTACACACTGCTCCGCCGTAAAGTCAGTAAGTGGGAGAAGTCCTAATGAAGAAGAGCCTTGGACAACGCATCTGGCGATGGAGCATCCTCCTCGTCGTCACCAGTTATCTCGCACTTCCTATCGTTGCGATGTTGGACTTCTCAACAAAGGTTGGACGCAATAAGCGCGGCCTCTATGCGTGGAAGGCGATCTTCCAACAACCAGACCTCGTCGGCGGAATCGTTACATCCCTCGAACTAGCAGCGATTGTTATCGCACTCCTTCTCTTTCTTGTTGTGCCTACGGTTATCTGGGTCCATCTCAAACTTCCAAAGCTCCGTCGTCCACTTGAATTGATCTGTCTTCTGCCATTGGCAATTCCAGGCATCGTTCTCGTTGTCGGTGTATCAAAGATTTATATGTGGCTCTCCATTCATTGGACTGAGTCGCCACTGACACTTTCTGCGGTCTATGCAATGCTGATTCTTCCTTACACATATCGCTCACTTTCAGCAGCGCTCTTCGCAGTGGACGTCCATACCTTGGCCGAGGCTGCGCGCACACTCGGCGCCTCAACATCACGTACGCTCTTCCAGATCGTAATCCCAACGATTAAGGCTGGCGTGATGTCCGCACTCGTTATCTCTATTGCGCTCGTCCTTGGCGAGTACACAATCTCTTCACTTCTGAATTACAAGACCTTCCAGGTGGAGATCAATCTCATCGGTCAGAACGATGGAACCATCGCAGTCGCGGTATCGCTCGCCTCACTTATCTTTGTTCTGCTCTTGCTCTTGCTGATGCCAACAGCGAAGCAGCGAGGCAAAGCACTTCTCGATGTAGATGCAGAATGATCGAAGGGATCAATTCATGAGTTCAGTCGCAGTCCAGTTGAATGACATTGCAAAGTCATTCGGACCTGTTAAGGCCCTCGCTGGTCTTACGCTTGAAATCAAGGAGGGAGAGCTTGTTGCCCTCCTTGGCCCTTCTGGCTGCGGAAAGACAACTGCACTTCGCGCTCTCGCTGGTCTTCAAGACCTCGATCGCGGGCAGATACTCGTCGGTGGAAAAGACATCACTTTCCAAGCCGCTAACCATCGTGGAATGGGTATGGTCTTTCAGGCATACAGTCTCTTCCCACATATGAGCGCACAGGAGAATGTTGAGTACGGTCTCAAGTTGAAGGCGCATAAGGTAAGCCCAGAGGCGCGACGGAAGAAGAGCGCTGAGCTCCTTGAGCTCGTCGGACTCTCAACACATGCTGGCCATTACCCACATCAGATGTCAGGTGGACAGCAGCAGCGCGTGGCTCTTGCTCGCGCACTCGCCATTGAGCCTAAGGTTCTTCTCCTTGATGAGCCACTCTCTGCGCTCGATGCAAAGGTGCGCATTCAACTCCGTGATGAGATTCGACGAATCCAGCTTGAAGTTGGAACTACAACGCTCTTCGTCACACATGATCAGGAAGAGGCGCTCGGTATCGCAGATCGCGTTGGCGTTATGCGCGATGGCGTACTTCAGCAGATTGCAGTACCTGAAGAACTTTACGATCGCCCGACATCGGCATTCGTCGCAGAGTTCGTTGGTCTCACCAATCCAATCCGTGGAACAGTGAGCGGCTCAACGGTAAATATTCTCGGTTCGCAGATTGCAACTCTCCCTGGCTCTGTTACATCAGGGGAGGGCATCGCGCTCGTTCGCCCAGAGAGCATCCGCGTGGAAGCAGATGCATCGGGTAATGCGAAGGTCGTAACTTCAAGCTTCCTCGGTTCTGTCTGTCGCTCTATCGTTGACTTGGCCGATGGCACGCGCATCACCGCCCAATCTGCGAGCTCGCAGGCTTCGGTGCTTCGCGCTGGAACCGTCGTGAGAGTCACCCTCGATACGCCAGCGGTCTTTGTAAAAGGTCTGTAAAAGCAATTTAGGCCCTCCTATCAGGGGAAAACCCTTGGAAGGTCGTCTTTCTCGTTAAATGTTCGCACTCTTTGAGCGTCAGGCTTGGGAAATGCTTGCTTGCTGGGTAAGTTTCGGCAGTCGAATAGGGAGTATCTCCGTATGACGACCCCTCGTATAGCTAGAAACTACCGCCGTTGTGGCGATAACAGAATGGAAATCATGAAGTCATTTAAGAAATTTGCGGCAGTTGCTGCAGTAGCAATCATGGCTACAGCAGTCGCAAGCTCAGCTACAGCAGCTGGAACAGCTTGGACATACACAGGCCTTACAGGTCCTTCACACTGGAAGAGCATCGATCCAGCTAACTACGCTACATGTGCTGATGGAACTGCTCAGTCTCCAATCAACATCGTTTCTCCAACACACTCAGATCTCGTTAACTTGGCATTCTCATACAAGCCAAGCGAAGCAGGTATCTTCAACAACGGTCACACAGTTGAAGCAGAGCCACTTGGAACATCAACCAGCGCTGTCAAGATTGATGGCATTTCATACAACTTTGCACAGTTCCACTTCCATGCTCCTTCAGAGCATGAGATCAACGGAATGCATTACCCAGTTGAGATCCACTTCGTTAACAAGAGCGCAGATGGCAAGCTTGCCGTCGTTGGCGTATTTGTTAAGGTCGGCGCCACAAACGCTGAGTGGGCTCCATTCGTATCAAAGATGCTCTCTGCAACAGCTAACGCTGAAGAGACAAAGGTCGAGCTCGATTGGTCAAAGCTTCTTCCACGTAACAAGCAGACAATCCGTTACAACGGTAGCTTGACAACACCAGGTTGCTCAGAAGGCGTGAAGTGGAACGTATTTAGCCACCCAATCACAATGAGCCAGGCGCAGATCAACACTTTCCTCGAGGCATACTCAGGAAATAACCGCCCAGTTCAGCCACTTAACAACCGTGTCGTCACAATCGATAGCACACCAACGAAGTAATTACCTTCAAAGAGAAGAACGGCGCTCTCATTGCGAGGGCGCCGTTCTTTTTTATTTCTTCAATTATCGGGCGAGGCATCCAGTCGCAGGTAGGAATGAGAACTGCTTATCCCAGCTCACGCTCAGAGGCCTAAAGAAATAGGCGCCATTAACGGGGTCTGGCACTGCGTACCCAGCAACGAACCCATTGGAGGAACCCTTGAAAATTAATTCGCGATCAGATGTAGTTCCTTCGGAATCGAATGTGTAAAGCCCATCGAGAATGCCGTTGGTATAACTTCCGGCGAAATCACCTGTTGAATCATCCTTTTCAAAGGTGTTGTAGAAGATAGATGCGGTAACAGCGTTATCGCTCTGAGAGAGAATATTGAGATAGTAAATATCCTTGGCGAGCTTGCCGATGTAGCAGCCGGTTATCGGGGTTGCAGGCTTAATGAGCGAGGCGACAGCGGCCTTTACTAGTGAGGCAAATTGGGCATCGCTCTGAATAAATGCTCCACCAATCTGAATCCAGAAGCCATCTATCAATACATTCGCTGCGAATGACGGAATCTCCATCTTTGCCTTAGTCGCATCGGTGATAACAAAGACGCGCTCCGCCTTAAGTCCAGCCACGGTGCGCTCTTCTTGCCCTGCTGCTCTCCAGCCATCTACGCGGGAGTTATAGAGATCATCGGCGTTACGTGCCCATGTAAAGGTGCCACCAACTTCTGATTGCTCTATCCCGTAGCTGCAGGCGATTCCGCCAGCGCTATAAATTGCTTCAAGATCAGTACCGGCTGCCGGCGTCCAACTAGTATCAATCCACTTCGCTCCGGGAATCTCGTTCTGCACAGCAGCAAGAAGTGGAGTTGTTGCACAGCTTGCAGGTGGAGCGATACTGACAACAGGAGCACTTGGCGTTGGCTTGGGAGTTGTTGTTCCACATGATGTGAGAAGCAGAACTGCTCCCGCTGCAATAACAAACTTTTTCATTACTTTTCACTCTCTGGTAGGACAAACTCCTTCAACGGAGCAGGAATTTCAGCGCTCCACTGCAACTCTGAAGCAAGGCGTTTCTGCATGCTCTCTTGGCCCGCGCTCTCACCGTGATTGACGAATGCAATTCCAGGGGCAGGGGCCTGGCGCAGCCATGCAATCAACTCATCAGAGTCGGCGTGCACTGAGAAGCTCTCCACCTGTGCAACATGCGCGCTCACGGGGATGAGCTGGCCATGCATCTTTATCTCCGGCTTTCCATCAGCGAGATCTCGTCCTCTGCTTCCAACTGCTTGATAGCCGACCAAGATCACGGTGTTCTTTGGGTCGGGGAGCATATGTTCCAGATGGTGCACAACGCGACCACCTGTCGCCATACCGCTCGCGGAGATAATGATGGAGGTCTCAGAAATATCATTGAGCGCCTTCGACTCTTCAGTCGTTGAGGCCTGCATCAGAGAGCCAGGGTCGAATGGATCTTGGCTGGCCCATCGCTCCGAGACGCCATCTCGAATCTCTACCGAATTATCCCGTACTGCTGCACGATAGAAGTTTAAAGCGGTCAAGGCCATGGGGGAGTCGACGTAGATAGGAATCCGTGGGATGGTGCCCGCAGTTATAAGTTCACGTAGCGCCATGAGAATGACTTCCGTCCTATCAACAGCAAAGGCGGGAATGAGAATCGACCCACCGCGCTTAATCGCGGCATTGATCTCATTCGCAAACTCCTCTGGCGGTGTCTCATGGATGCGATCGCCGTAGGTAGATTCAGTAACAATGACATCGCATCGTTCCATTGGGGGCAACTCTGGATCGACGAGAAGTGGATGGCCTGGCCGTCCAAGATCGCCAGTAAAGAGGAAACGCTTCCCCTCTATCTCTAGCAGAACCGTGCTCGAACCGAGGATATGCCCTGAAGGTGAAAATGTTACGAAGCAATGAGGTGCAATCTCTGTGCGGGCATGAAAGGGCGTTACATCAAAGAGTCGGAAGCTCTTCTCGGCATCATCGAGGTCATAGAGGGGCGCAGGGTTCACATGCTTGGAGTACCCCTTCTTCGCCGCATACTTTGCATCTTCCACCTGTAGATGGGCGCTATCGCGAAGAATTACTTGGGCAAGTTCCACCGTGTACTGCGTTGCGAAGATCTTTCCATCGAATCCGCGTTTTGCAAGCAGCGGCAAATATCCGCAGTGATCGAGGTGCGCATGTGTCAGTACAACGGCATCGATTGTTGATGGGTCAACCGGAAATGGATCCCAGTTGCGGCGGCGTAGTTCGCGCAAGCCTTGAAAGAGTCCGCAATCGACGAGAATCTTCACGGTTGGCGTAGAGATCAGAGCCCGGCTACCCGTGACGGTATCGGCAGCGCCTAGGAAGGTGATACTTATACTCATGCTTCAATCTTAGACCCGCCGGATGAGCTAACTTCGAGGAATATCTCTCACCTGCTCGCGGATGTACTTCGCATCTTCCTCATTGCTCTCTTTATCGAGAAGTTCGAGGGCGATCGCGATCTCAGCATCACGCTCGGTGTAGAACTTTCCGGCCTGTAGTGCACGGGCTAATCCTTCATGGAGGCTTGCCTGCATCCATAGTGGCATATCGCTCTGGTCGTGCTTGAGGGATGCATTCGCAAAGTTGATGGCAAGCACTGGCTCTTTAGCAAGAGCAAAGACGCGGCTCATTAGCCAGTCAGATACCGCAAACTGCTGAACTCCTCCGACTTTGCTCCAGTGATACTTGGAAGTGGCCGCAAGTGTGATTGCCTCAGTTATTTCTGGAGTACCACCGTCACGGTAGAGAAGATCCATGCATTCGTTATATGTTGCAATCGCAATCGCGCGGTGATCGATATTCATGGGCAGAATCTACAACTTAATTCTGTACTGGCGCTTAGGCGAGACAGCCGTGAATCTGTCATACAAAGCACGGGCCGTTGTATTTGTCTCATCGGTATTCCAATAGAGGCGTGAACACTTGTTCGCGACTGCGACCTCACGGACGCTCTCAATCAGTGAACGCCCCACGCCTTTGCCTCGATACGCAGGATCCGTGAAGAGGTCTTCGAGGTAGCAATACCCAGTCTCTGCCCAGGTTGAGGTCTGAAATGAGTAATGCGTGATGCCAACAATCTCATCCTCAATCTCTGCGACCAAGGCGTAGCTGTTGTAGTTAGGGCTGAGCAGCCGCTGCCAGGTTAACTCTGTCTGTTCATCACTGAGTTCAGTCTCATAGAAGGTGAGATAGCCCTGCCAGAGAACTGCCCAGCGAGCCTTATCTTCTGGCTCGAGTGAGCGAACGTAGATAGACATTACTTAACCTCTGGATTCTCGGTAAGGCTCTTACGAACGTTTTTGGCAAGCGCGAAGCCGACGAGCGCAACGATAATGTCAAAGGTAAGCGTTCCAACAGTGAAGAGCTCTACCTGGCCTCGGGAGAGTCCCCAGATATCGGCGAAGTTATATTCAATGCCAAGCCAGCCTTCAAGCGTTCCTGGAAATATCACTCCGAAAGAGCCAATAAGAATATAGATGAGAACGATGCTGCCCATGATTTGAAAACCACGAATTCCGCCGGGTGTTCGATAAGGGCGATCTACCTCTGGAAATGAGCGATTGAGCTTCATGACGGCGGGAATGATGATGATGTAAGAGACAAGCAGTGTGGAAATCGCACATGAGAGAACAACTCCAAATATCGCGCCTGAATCCCCATCGACCAGCTTCATTCCGGCAATGAGAAAGATTGAGGAGAGAACTCCAGAGAGGATGTTGACGCGGAATGGTGTGCCGAAACGCTCGCTGAACTCGCCAAACCAACCGTTCAGGAATGCGCCATCAGCAGATGCCATCGCTTGAATACGGTCGGTCGCCATCATCCATGATGCGCCAAGTCCCAGTAGACCAAAAATTAACAGCAACGCTGCAATCTTAAGTAAGAAATCGGCGGCGCCACCATAGACAGAGAAGATTGTCTTGATTGCCTCCATAAATCCTTGGAGTCCATCACCGGCGCTCTTCGGGAGTACGAGCAGAACTGCAAGTACCGGCAAGAGGTAGGCGAGAGCTGAGACGGCGCTTCCGATTCGGATTGAAGGCGCCGTATCTTTCGCAGGATCAAACATCTCACCTGACGCTGCATTTGGAGCTTCGAAGCCAACATACGAGAAGAGGATGACTGGAGCAACGAGCATGAAGCCTGAGACTGAAGGCTTAAAGTTATGCCAATCAAATGGTTGGAAGCCGTGCTTGGCTCCATAGATAACAGTCGTAATAACCATGAGGGCAAGAAGCGTGATCTTCGCAAAGGCAGCAACGTTAATAATGCTCTTTCCCACTTTAAGACTGATAATTGCTAGAGCGATAGCAATCCAGATGAAGCCAAGTTTGAATGCCCATTCACCGAATGAGCCAGATGAGATCTTAAATACATATTTACTAAAGGCATCAAATGAAATGAAGCAGAGGGAGCCGCCAAGCCAGATTGGATTAGTCACCCAGTAGAGAACGGATGCGATTCCCGCTGGAAGTCTGCCGTAGGCAAACTTCACCCACTGATAAGGACCACCCTCTTCAGGGAAGGCTGAACCGGTCTCTGCCATAAGGAAGGCGTTCGGAACAAGAAATGTGAGTGCAAGTACAACAGCCCAGAACAGCGATTGCGATCCACCCGAGGCGATGGTGCCAATGGTGTCGAGGGAGATATATGCCGCGACGATAAAGAGGATGATATCCACGCGGGCGAGAGACTTAATGAGCTTCTTCTCCTGCACCGCTGCGAGTGTGGTGATCTTTACATTTGAGCTCTGTTTCATGGAGGGAAGGCTATAACATACGATTCTCTCAATAAATAGATAGGCAGTTGACTCGCAGGCAAAGGGAGAGAAGATGGCAGCGTTAGACGTAACAGGCGAAGAGTTTCAGCAGATTGTTCAACTCCCTGGCATTACCCTCGTGGATTTCTGGGCTGAATGGTGTGGCCCATGTAAGCAGTTCGGTCCTATCTTCGAAGCAGTCTCCGAAGATTTCCCTGATATCCGCTTTGCAAAGATTGATACCGAGTCCGAGCGCGAGATTGCCGCCGCTGCTTCCATCTCATCCATTCCAACACTTATGGCTTTCCGCGATGGCGTCCTTCTCTATCGTGAAGCAGGCGCGCTTCCAGAAACCTCGTTGCGTGAATTGATTGCTGCCATCCAGAACCTCGATATGGAGCAGGTTCTTAAAGAGATAACTGAGGATGCACACTTTCCCCAAGAGTGAGGTAACACTTACTCCGCGCACCGTCTCGCTCACGACCCGTAAAGGCGTTGAGGTAAGGCGCACGCTTCCGCATCGCGATATCTTCATGATCGGTGCTTGGGCATTTGTGGATCACTATGGACCAACTACATCTGAAGAGATGTCGGTAGGTGCTCACCCGCACATCGGATTGCAGACGGTCTCCTGGCTCTTTAGTGGTGAGATTGAACATCGAGACTCTTTAGGAAGTGTCCAACTCATCACGCCAGGTCAGTTAAATCTGATGACCGCCGGTGGAGGTATCGCGCACTCTGAGCTTTCACTTGCAAGTGCACCACTGCATGGTGTGCAGTTATGGATTGCGCTACCGAAAGCATTTCGCGATGTTGCACCGGACTTTGCACATTACGGAGAACTGCCGGTTATTAATAAAGATGGCGTTACCTATCGAATCTTTGTAGGAGATTTTCTAGGTGCTTCATCGCCTGCAACTATTTACTCAGAGTTGGTCGGCGTAGAATTCACATCACCAGAAGCAGGAACAGTTGAGATTCCAACCCGTACTGATTTCGAATATGGCGTTCTGGTTGACGAGGGTTCGTTGAAGATCAACGGGCAGGGCGTTGAACCCGGTCAACTGCATTACATTCCAGAGGGGAATGGCTCACTTCGCATTGAATCGCAGGGCGGATTCCGCGCTCTCCTCCTCGGAGGTCTTCCGTTTGAAGGGAAGATTGTGATGTGGTGGAACTTCATTGCATCATCGCACGGAGAGATCGTTGAGGCGCGCAAAGCGTGGGAAGAGGCGAGTTCGCGTTTTCCTTCTTTTGATGATCGGGTTAACCATCGCATCCCTGCACCGGAGATGCCGAACTTGACTCTTACGCCTCGCCCCCGAAGCAGAGTAAGTTAGGGATATGAACGAGATAGATTGCTACATCCTCGTGTCAGGTGGGCGAAGTTCGCGCTTTGGCTCAGATAAGGCAAATATCAATCTCGATGGCGCAACGCTCTTAGCCCGTCACATCGATTCGATTGGCGCATCGACCCCAATAGTCGTAGTGGGAGATGAGAGCTGCCATCACAATGGAAATATTCGTTGGACGCGTGAGGAGCCGGCATTCGGAGGTCCCGTCACTGCAATTGCAGCCGGTCTAACCAAGGCTCCACCAAGCGCGAAGCACATCGCAGTAATCGCTGTCGATATGCCATATGCAGTCGATGTAGTGAAGGGTCTAGACCTAGCCCTGCTGGGTACGCATGATGCAGTTATTCCCACAGATGGCGAGGGCTTTCCTCAGCCGCTCTGCGCTATCTACGAATTCGGTGCGCTCACAAGGGCGCTATCGATAATGAAGCCGATTGAGGGGAAGTCAATGCGAGAGTTGTCGAGCCACCTCAAAGTGGCCCACATTAGACTTGCCTCAGAGCTTGAGTACAAGTTGGTTGATATTGATACGCCTAGCGATTTGGAGAAGGTGCGCGATGGACGAATGGATTAACGCAGTCAAAATTGAACTCAACATTGAAGAGAACCCAGATATAAATCTGATTCTCGATGTTGCGCGCGAAGCTGCGCATAATGTACGTCGCCCTGCCGCGCCAATTACTACATACCTCTTGGGATATGCAGTCGCAAAGGGTGCAAATCTGGCAGATGCCACTGCAAAGATTGAAGAGTTGGCAAAGGCATGGAAGCCTGAGGATTCAGCCTCTTCATGAGTAAAGAGTTATCGTGGGATGAGGCACGGGCCGTGGCAGTAACTTCCTTTGCCAAACTAGAGAGCGAGCTCATCTCCATTTCAAAGAGTGCGGGAAGAGTCGCTGCAGAAGATCTCTTCGCTCTTTCGCCACTTCCATTTTATGACACATCTGCAATGGATGGTTGGGTCGTGAATGGGGCGGGACCATGGAAGATTGTTGGTGAGATCCCTACTGGATATATGCCGACCCTCTCTTTGAAGGAAAATGAGTGTGCCCGCATTGGAACTGGCGGAATCATCCCTGAAGGTGCTACTGCAGTTATTCGCTGGGAGCATGCGCTCGAGATGAATGGCGAGATCTCTGGTTCGACAGAGGTCGGAAAAGATATTCGCCTTGCAGGCCTGGAATGCAGGATTGGAGATCAACTCGTTACAGCGGGAACTCGCCTTCAGCCAGCCTTGGTCGGAAATCTTGCAGCAGCAGGACACGATGATGTACCTGTAACAAGAAAGCCACGCGTCGCACTCTTCTTCTTAGGCGATGAACTTGTTCACTCCGGACTTCCTCGGGATGGAAAGATTCGCGACTCTCTCGGAGTGCAGGTGCCCGCACTCCTCTCACTTCTCGGGGTAGAGGTGGTTGTTGAGCGCTTTATCGATGATGAGTTCTCATCACTCGTGGATGCGGTTAAAGAAGTTGTGGATAAGGTAGATCTCATCGTTACAACTGGCGGAACAGCAGATGGTCCCCGCGATCATGTTCATCCACT
>CANGCW010000023.1 GCA_947452525.1 Actinomycetota bacterium | reverse complement strand
GGCGATTGTTATCGCTGCCGTTTGAGATGAGCGAATCTCCCACCTTGATCTCACCAGTGGGATCAAGAAGTTGGAATTGATACTCGTTTCCGCCTTGACCGATGAGAACGCCAACGCTCTGAGTGCGAGCATTGCGGACACCGATTTTGAAAGATGGGTCATTCATTAATAGAACAATTGCTGAGTGCGCCTCAACGCTCTTCACGACTCCGACTAGTCCGTTGGCGGAGATGACAGTCTCATTAACGCTGACGTGATCTGCGCTACCGGCATCGATGCTGATTGTCTGCGAGAAGGTCGAGGCAGATCCGCGACCAATGACGCGAGCGGAGACCACTTTGTAATTTGCTCGAGCTGCCAGATCAAGCGCGCCTCGGAGTTGACTAAGTTGGCCCTTAATATCTTTATTAAGGATGACCTGCTTCTTCAGTTCAGCATTCTGTGACTTGAGATCTTTAATCTCATCCGATGTCTTGCCAAAGTTCTTTACATCGCTAAAGAAGCGACCGACCGGGGCGAAGATATTGGAGACGCTCTTCTGCACTGGAGCAAGAATTGTCTGTGTTACTGAACGTGAGCCAGAGGTGAAGCTGACTCCGCGCAGATCGAGAGTAATAAAGAAGAGTGAAGTAACGAGGAGTATGACAATTAAGAGTCTCGAGCGATTGCTCGATCTCCTATTGCCATTACGAAACAAACCAGACTCCCGCCACTCAGTGAGGGGAGTTTATCGGTCTTTACCTGCGGGGCTCTGAAATGAGGACCTTTTCAAGAGCCTCGAACTCCTCAACGCACTTACCAGAACCCTCAGCAACAGCCTGAAGCGGACGGTCAGAGATGATGATTGGTAGGCCGGTCTCGCGACGGAGCCGCTCATCAAGTCCACGGAGAAGGGCTCCGCCGCCTGTGAGAACGATGCCGCTCTTCATAAGGTCTGATGCCAACTCAGGCGGAGTTCTATCAAGTGTGCTCTTTACTGCGTTAACAATCTGATTCACAGGATCTTCCAAGGCCTTACGAATATCTTCGGCTGAGACGATGATCGTCTTTGGAAGACCAGTCGCTAGATCGCGACCACGAATCTCTTCGCTCGACTCACCTGGGTAACGATAGGCAGAGCCAATCTTCATCTTGATCTCTTCAGCGCTTCGCTCGCCGAGGTGCAATGAGTACTCACGCTTTACCCAGTCGATGATCGCTTGATCTAGCTCATCTCCACCAACACGGATTGAGAGCGCAGTAACGATTCCACCAAGTGAAATAACGGCAACTTCTGTTGTTCCGCCACCAATATCAACAACCATGTTGCCAATCGGCTTATGGATAGGAAGGTTTGCACCGATCGCTGCAGCCATTGGCTCTTCGATGATGTAGACCTTACGCGCACCTGCAGCAAATGCCGCATCCTTTACTGCACGCTGTTCAACGCCTGTGATTCCTGATGGAACGCAGACAACAATTCTTGGCTTTGCGAGGTAGCGACGACGGTGCACCTTCTGAATGAAGTAACGCAACATACGCTCTGTTGTGTCGAAGTCGGCGATGACGCCATCCTTCAATGGACGGATAGCAACGATATTGCCAGGGGTACGGCCGATCATGTGCTTCGCCTCAGAACCGACTGCGAGGATTGCGCCAGTATCTTGATTGACGGCAACTACTGATGGCTCGTTAAGGACGATACCAATTCCGCGCACGTAGACGAGCGTGTTAGCGGTACCAAGGTCGACAGCCATATCGCGACCGATGAAAGACATCTTGCTCGACCGGCGTTGGACTTTCTCCTTGGCGCTTGCCTTTACCTCTTCGTTGCTCATCCATTTGCTCCTGACTAGTTAAACCAAATAGCAATTTCGCGCTCTGCCGACTCTGGTGAGTCAGACCCGTGCACGATATTTTGTACAACCTTTGTTCCTTGATCGCAGGCTAGATCTCCACGGATCGTTCCTGGCTCAGCGACAGTTGGATCGGTAGTGCCTGCCAACTTTCTAAAGCCTTCGATAACGCGATGACCTTCGGCGATGATCGCAACGACCTTGCCGGAGAGCATGAACTCTAGAAGCGGCTCATAAAAAGGTTTTCCTTCATGCTCTGCATAATGCTTCGCAAGAAGTTCGCGATCAGGTTGAATCATTTTGAGATCAGAGACGACATATCCCTTTGTTTCGATACGGCGAATTACTTCTCCGACGAGTTGGCGACGAACGCCATCTGGCTTAACAAGGATAAGGGTTCTCTGTAGGCTCACTTGCCAATTCTATGGGAAGAGCGCAGGAAGAAAAAAACCGGACTATTTGCCCGCTTCGGTGAAGGCAGCACGCGCGGCCTCACCCTTCTTTCCCAGGATATAGGCGCAGATCCAGAGGATTGTGAAGAGAGTTCCCAGGAAGTACATAAGTGGAACTACAGCGCCGTAAGCAATCAGGGCGATTTGAAGGATAGATCCGATGATCCAGCCCCGAATGGATGAGAGCAGTCCAGCGGTCATCAGCAGGAGAAAGGCGATGAGCGCGCCAATCCAGAGCGATGTAGCTGAGTGATGATTCTTTGCAATCAGTAATGCGAAGCCAACGAGGAGGAACTCCATCGTTACAACTGCAGAACCTAGAACTCTCATTCGCCTGAGATCGATCTGAGGAAAGTCTTCGCCTCGCCAGCTGTGACAACAGAGCCAGTGATGACAATTCCTGAAACGCCTTCACTCTTCTGATTGATGAGTGTGCATTGTTCAAGTGTCGTCGCGATTGCACTCTGAAGGCTTGGCTCTCTAAAGACGCGTTCTGCACCGAAGACTTGCACTGCAAGTGCGTAAAGATCGTCGACAGGGAGTGCACGTGGTGAAGTGCTTGCCGTGACAACGAGGCGATCAATAACGGGTTCGAGTTCTTGAAGGAGGCCGAGGGCATCCTTCTCCCCCAGGATTCCGACGATTCCGAAGATGGTCTCAAAGTCGAACTCGTTGCGAAGAGTTTCAGCAAGTGCGTGCGCGCCATGTGGGTTATGTGCTGCATCAACGATGACAGTTGGATCGCGATAGATGATTTCGCAGCGACCAGGTGATTCAACATTGGCGAATGCGCGACGGACTGCCTCGATATCGAGTGCGGTGCCTGCAAAGGCTTCAACCGCAGCGAGAGCAACTGATGCGTTCTGCGCCTGGTGCGCTCCATAGAGAGGAACGAATATCTCTTTATATTCACCATGAACGCCACGAATAGTGAGAAGTTGTCCGCCTACTGCAAGTGCGCGTTCTGTCACTGCGAACTCAACGCCTTCACGGTAAGGCATTGCACCTTTCTCGATGATGCGCTCTGTAAGAATCTTTGCAACCTCAACCGGTTGTGCTGCGACAACGACATGGGATTCTGGCTTGATGATTCCAGCTTTAGTTGTTGCGATCTCTTCGATTGTCTCGCCGAGATACTCCATGTGATCAAGACCGATAGGAGTGAATACGGCGACCTGGCTCATCACAACATTTGTTGCATCCCACTCGCCTCCCATTCCTACTTCAATCACACCGATATCAATTGGGAATTCAGCGAATGCAACGAAGGCAAGAGCGGTCATCGCCTCGAAGAAGGAGATTGGATGTGGCTGACGGGAATCAATCAGGTCAAGATACAGAGCAATGTCGTTATAAGTCGCAATCATTCCCTCAGCAGTGATTGGCTCACCGTTGATGGAGATGCGTTCAAGAATTGTCTCTAGGTGCGGGCTCGTGAAGCGGCCCGTGCGGTAACCGAGTTCACGCATCAACGAATCAATCATGCGCGAAGTGGTTGTCTTGCCGTTTGTGCCGGTGATGTGAATCGTTGGATACGTTAGCTGTGGGCTACCGAGTGCATATGTAAGCGCCTCGATGCGATCCATGGAGGGTTCAAGTCTGCTCTCCGGCCAACGTGCAAGGAGCGCTGCCTCAACGAGGTCGAGACCCTCCTTCTCCTCAGGTGTCAGCATTACTCTGCTGGCAATCCTGCGAGAGAGGCGGTGATGCGTTCGATATCTGCAGTTGTCTGGGCAAGGCGTTCGCGGATTTCAGTAACCACTTCAAGTGGCGCCTTCGCCATGAAGCCCTCATTCTCGAGCTTTACTTTTGCGGTTGCACGATCCTTCTCCGCTTGCGCAAGATCCTTTGTAAGGCGAGCGCGCTCTGCCTTTACGTCGATAGCTCCGGTGAGATCGAACTCAATCGTGACGTTATCTACTTCGATCTTCGAAGTGAAGTTACCTTCGCTGACATCTGCACGGACGATATGGCGAATTGCGTTCTCGTAAGGTGCTAGCTCACCGAGGCCGCTGAAGCGAGCAACAATCTTTGCTGAGCTCTTGATGCCTTGATCATTTCTGAAACGGCGAATCTCAGTGATGATGTCTTGAATCTGTGCGATTGACTTCTTCGAAGTCTCATCCTGCATTGCAGGTGCGAACTTCGGCCATGCTGCGATGACGAGCGACTCTTCACCGGTGAGGTTTGTCCAGAGCGCTTCAGTAATGAATGGCATGGATGGGTGGAGGAGTCGAAGAAGTTGATCGAGGACGTGTCCAAGGACGCGACGTGATTTCTCTGCTGACTCTCCCCCTGCGGCGAAGGATGCCTTAGAAAGTTCGAGGTACCAGTCGCATAAGTCATCCCACGCAAAGTGATAGAGAAGCTCCGACGCCTTAGAGAATTCATACCGCTCATACAGTGAATCAACTTCAGTAACGGTCTCATCCAAACGGGTAAGAATCCAACGGTTGATTGCATCGAGTGATTCAAATGCAGGAAGCGGGCCTTCAACAGTTGCACCGTTCATCATTGCAAAGCGGGATGCATTCCAGAGCTTTGTTGCGAAGTTACGTGCTCCGCCAATCCACTCTTCGGCAAGCGCTTGGTCGGTACCTGGATTTGCACCGCGCGCCAGTGTGAAACGGAGCGCATCAGATCCATATGTATCCATAAATTCGATTGGGTCAACGGTGTTGCCGCGAGACTTCGACATCTTCTTTCCAAAGCGATCGCGGACAAGGCCGTGAAGCGCGATGGTGTGGAATGGCTGTACGCCATCCATTGCGAAGAGACCAAACATCATCATGCGCGCTACCCAGAAGAACAAGATGTCATAACCAGTTACAAGAACGCTCGTGGGATAGAACTTCTGAAGCTCTGCGGTCTCGTTTGGCCATCCGAGAGTTGAGAAGGGCCAGAGTGCAGATGAGAACCAGGTATCGAGAACATCGGAATCCTGTGTGTATCCAGCAGGCGGTTGCTCATCTGGACCGCACACGACGATCTCATCGTTAGGACCGTAATAAACAGGAATGCGATGACCCCACCACAACTGACGTGAGATACACCAGTCATGCATGTTGTCGACCCACTCAAAGTAACGAGGTGCGAGTTCTTCAGGTTCAATCTTTACACGACCATCGCGAACCGCATCGCCAGCAGCCTTTGCAAGTGGTCCAACCTTGACGAACCACTGCTTGGAGAGACGTGGTTCAACAGTTGTATCGCAACGTGAGCAATGGCCGACAGAGTGCATGTATGGGCGCTTCTCAGAAGGGACTCGTCCCATCTCTTTCAACTTTGCTACAACGGCAACTCGAGCCTCAAAGCGATCCATTCCATCGAACTCTGTTCCAGTACCGCGCATTACGCCATGTTCGTCCATGATTACAACGAATGGGACGTTGTGACGAACTGCCATTTCAAAGTCATTTGGATCGTGAGCAGCAGTCACCTTCACAGCTCCGGTCCCAAACTCTGGATCAACAAGCTCATCAGCAATGATTGGAATCATGCGATTCACCAATGGCAGGAGGACATGCTTACCAATCATGTGTTGATAACGCGGATCATCTGGATGAACCGCGACAGCGCCATCACCCATCATGGTCTCCGGGCGAGTGGTAGCTACGGTGATCTGCAGATCGCCCTCACCATAAGTCACTTGAACAAATTCGCCCGCATCATCTTGGTGTTCGACTTCGATATCTGAAAGTGCAGTAAGGCATCGAGGGCACCAGTTAATGATTCTCTCAGCGCGATAGATAAGTCCTGCATCGTAGAGGCGCTTAAAAATGGTTAGGACAGATCGTGAGAGACCTTCATCCATTGTGAAGCGTTCACGTGACCAGTCGACTGAATCGCCAAGGCGCTTCATCTGATCAAGGATTGCTCCGCCAGACTCTGTCTTCCACTCCCAGACCTTCGCGACAAACTTCTCGCGTCCAAGATCGTGACGTGAGAGATCCTGCGCTGCGAGTTGTTTTTCAACAACGTTCTGCGTTGCGATTCCAGCGTGATCCATTCCAGGCAACCAGAGAGCTTCAAAGCCCTTCATGCGCTTCATGCGGATGAGGATGTCTTGCAAAGTGTGATCGAGAGCGTGACCGATATGGAGAACGCCAGTCACATTGGGTGGTGGGATGACGATTGTGAACGGTGGCTTCTCTGACTTTGGGTCAGCGGTGAAGTACCCCGCAGCGAGCCACTTCTCGTAGAGAGGTGCTTCTATATCTGCAGGGACAAAGCTTGAAGGCAGTTCTGGACGCTCGCTCATAAGGGGTTCAGTTTAGACGAGGATTTGGTCTGAAATTTTGCGCTCGAGCCGCAGTTACGCGCTCTTGGACGAGCGCTTTGAACCGGTTGCTGGGCCAGAACGCAGTACATACTCCGGCTGCTTATGGCTAAGTACGCAATCCGGGGTAACGATGACGCGTTCGATATCGCCACGGGATGGAACTTCGTACATGACGGAGAGCAGGGTCTCCTCCATGATTGCGCGAAGTCCGCGGGCGCCAGTTCCGCGCTTGATAGCGAGGTCGGCAACAACTTCAAGTGCTTCATGAGAAATCTCTAATTCGACGCCATCAAGATCGAAGAGGCGCTGGTACTGCTTGACCAATGCGTTCTTTGGCTCAGTGAGAATCTGCATCAGCGCTGGGCGATCAAGGTTCTCAACTGATGTCAGGATTGGAAGGCGACCAATGAACTCAGGAATCATTCCAAACTTCAAGAGATCTTCCGGCATAACCTCGGCAAAGAAGTCGCGGGTTGAATTCTCTTCCGTGCTCTGAAGCATCGCATTAAAGCCAACGCCAGAACTTCCCTTGCGTCCTTCGATGATCTTCTCGAGGCCTGCGAATGCACCGCCAACGATGAAGAGAATATTTGTTGTATCAATCTGCAAGAACTCTTGATGAGGATGCTTACGTCCACCCTGTGGTGGGACAGATGCATTTGTGCCTTCGAGAATCTTGAGAAGTGCCTGCTGCACGCCCTCGCCAGATACATCGCGAGTGATAGATGGATTCTCAGCCTTGCGTGCGACCTTATCAATCTCATCGATGTAGATGATTCCGGTTTCAGCTTTCTTTACATCGAAGTCTGCTGCTTGAATCAACTTGAGAAGAATGTTCTCGACATCTTCACCGACATAACCTGCTTCGGTCAACGCTGTTGCATCGGCGATTGCAAATGGAACGTTAAGCATGCGAGCAAGTGTCTGAGCGAGAAGTGTCTTACCGCAACCTGTTGGTCCGAGAATAAGGATGTTGCTCTTTGAAAGTTCGATTGCATCTTCGCGCTTGGTATCGCCAGATTGCACGCGCTTGTAATGGTTATAGACAGCGACCGAGAGTGACTTCTTCGCGCGATCTTGTCCGATGACATATTGATCAAGGAAGTCGTAGATCTCTTGTGGCTTAGGAAGTTCGGTGAGACCGGAGGCAGATACCTCACTGAGCTCTTCGATGATGATCTCGTTACAGAGATCGATGCACTCGTCACAGATGTAGACACCAGGACCAGCGATAAGTTTCTTAACCTGCTTCTGCGTCTTTCCGCAGAAAGAGCACTTGAGCAGGTCGCCAGATTCGCCGATACGGGTATTCATAAGCGAGAGCCTAGAACTTGGGAGCGGGAAATTTCCTCTAATTTCACATTCCG
Organism: Actinomycetota bacterium; assembly: GCA_947452525.1. GTDB lineage: Bacteria > Actinomycetota > Actinomycetes > Nanopelagicales > Nanopelagicaceae > PALSA-747. Next base: position 3,201 of record CANGCW010000023.1, on the reverse strand, counting down.
TGTGTTCGCCCTAAGAGAAGCAGGGCGAACATACGAGAAAGTGAAGAGCGAACCCAAAGTGCAGTTAATTAAATAACTGGCTTTGCTTTACGTGATGCGAGCACCTGATCGATAATGCCGTACTCAACAGCCTCTTGCGCTGTAAGAATCTTGTCGCGCTCAATGTCGCGTGCAATCTCTTCTGCAGATTTTGTTGTGTGCTTAGCAAGCATGGTCTCAAGGAGAGCACGCATACGCATGATTTCTGCTGCCTGAATCTCGATATCAGAACCCTGTCCGCCGCCCTCTGAGTAAGGCTGATGGATGAGAACGCGTGCATGCTCGAGCGCCATGCGCTTACCCTTTGCACCACCTGCAAGAAGGATTGCTGCAGCTGATGCTGCTTGTCCTAGGCAGATAGTCATGATGTCAGGGCGAACGAATTGCATCGTGTCATAGATCGCGGTGAGCGCTGTAAATGATCCACCTGGTGAGTTGATGTACATGATGATGTCGCGATCAGTATCCATCGACTCGAGAGTCAAAATCTGCGCCATAACATCGTTTGCAACGGTGTCATCGATTGCCTGACCCAAGAAGACGATGCGCTCTTCGAAGAGCTTTGTATATGGATCAAGACGCTTGTATCCGTACGCGGTCTTCTCTTCGATTGTTGGAAGAACGTAGCGAGATTGAATCTCATTCGCCTTTGCTAGGCGGTTCATTTCACTGTTTGAGAAGTTCATGCTGTTCCTCCGCTACCTGATACCTGTGCAGCTGAGCGCACAACGTGATCGACAAAACCATATTCCTTTGCAGCTTCTGCATCGAACCAACGATCGCGATCAGAGTCAGCGACGATTGTCTCTTCCTTCTGACCGGTGTGGAATGCGATGAGCTCTGCCATCTTCTTCTTTGTGAAGGACATCTGCTCTGCTTGAATCTTGATATCTGACGCTGTTCCGCCGATGCCACCTGATGGTTGGTGCATCATGATGCGTGCGTTAGGGAGCGCGTAACGCTTTCCTGGCGCACCTGCACATAGGAGGAACTGACCCATCGATGCAGCAAGACCCATCGCAACAGTTGCGACATCGTTCTTGATGTATTGCATGGTGTCGTAGATCGCCATACCGGCAGAGATAGATCCACCGGGTGAGTTGATGTAAAGGTAGATGTCCTTCTCTGGATCTTCTGCTGCGAGCAGAAGCATCTGAGCTGCGATGGCGTTTGCCATGGAATCTTCAACTACTGAACCGAGGAAGATGATGCGCTCGCGAAGCAGGCGCTGATAAACCTGATCGTCCAAACCGCCCATACCTGATCCCGCTGAACGCGAGGTGATTATCTCCACGAAAGACCCTTCTCTCGATTGTGCGTGCCTGCCGTTGAGGCCTGCACTTCCAGCCTCCGCCGATGGCTTTGGCTCCAGTATTGACCTTAACAATAAAAGTCTGTGAATGCTTCCCGAAAATGGTGATTATGGCCCCGAGAGCGTTCGCCCTGAGAGAAGCGGGCGAAATCTGGGTAATCAGCGAAGATTCATCAGCCTGAAATTAACTGGCCGTGAAATGAAAGAAGCCCAACCAAACCGCGAGGTCTGATTGGGCTTCTGACTTAAGACTTAACGAGTTATTCGCCTTCAGCAGGTGTCTGTGGGCGAAGCGCCTCGAGGTCAACTGCCTTGCCTGACTTTGTAACGACCTTTGCGCGAGAGAGCGCACCGGCCAAAGCCTTTGCACGTGTCACCTCAGCAACGACAGTGTTGATCTGTCCTGCCTCTGAGATCTCCTTGATGAACTGATCAGGAGAGACTTGGTAACGAGCAGCAGCACGAACGATGTACTCAGTGAGTTCAGTTTCGTTAACTGTGACTTGCTCTGCCTCAACGATTGCGTCGAGAAGAAGCTCCTGCTTCAAAGATTCTGTTGTCTGCTCAGTGACTTCCTTGCGATGCTCTTCATCCTCAAGGCGACCTTCCTTCTCAAGATGGTCATGCACTTCTTGCTCAATAATCTTTGTTGGGATCGGGATAACGACTGATGCATTCAACTTCTCCATGAGGAGGTCGCGTGCATGTGATCCCTGCTCCATCGCCTTGTAGCGCTCCATGCGAGTTGTGATGTCTGCTGTGAGTTCTGCAAGAGTCTCAAACTCTGAAGCGAGCTTTGCAAACTCATCGTTCAACTCAGGAAGATCGCGACGCTTAACAGCCTTAACTGTTGCAGCGATATCGCCTGTCTCTCCCTCAGCCATACCAACAAGTGGAGCCTTGAAATCTTTATTCTCACCAGCAGCAAGGCCGATAAGTGCAACATCAAGTCCTTCAATCATTGAAGAACTACCGACTTCGTATGAGATATCGCGAGCTACGCCGCCTTCGATCTCTTCACCGTTGATGGTTGCAACGAGATCAAGGAGAACAAAGTCACCCTTCTCAACCTTCTTCTCAACTGCAGTGAGTGTTCCGAAGCGAGCGCGGAGACCATCAATCTGATCGTTGATCTCGCTCTCAGATACAACAACATCTTCAACTTCAAGAGTCATCTCTGAGAAGTTTGGAAGTGTGAACTCTGGACGAACATCTACTTCAACATCGAATACGAGCTTCTCGTTATCAACGAGTTCTTTCACATCTACAACTGGACGACCAAGTGGCTTGATCTTGTTCTCCATTGATGACTGCTGATAGAAGAATGGAAGCGCTGCGCTCACCATCTCATCAAGAACACCAGCACGACCAACGCGCTGATCAATCATTGCCTTAGGAACTTTTCCTTTACGGAAACCAGGAATGTTTACACGTGCACTAATTGCATCGTATGCATTTGAAAGATGTGGTTGAAGTTCATCCCATGAAACTTCGATATTGATTCGGACACTTGTGTCATTGATTTTTTCGACCGAGCTTTTCACATCTCTCCTAAATGAGTTTTGAATGGAGGTTTTATAGAACTACTGGTCGGGGCGGGGAGATTCGAACTCCCGGTCTCCTGCTCCCAAAGCAGGCGCGCTAGCCACTACGCTACGCCCCGTGGCGTGAGTGAGAAGTCTAAGGGTTCGTTTTGAGTTCTCCTAACCAAACCAAGTAATCTAACCCCCACAGGACGTGATGCCCCTTACACGGGCAGACCCCCTGCCGCATGAAAATGCGGGTGTAGCTCAATGGTAGAGCCCCAGCCTTCCAAGCTGGCCATGCCGGTTCGATCCCGGTCACCCGCT
>CANGCW010000022.1 GCA_947452525.1 Actinomycetota bacterium | reverse complement strand
AGCCTTCTTTGCAGCAGCCTTCTTGCGCTTTGGAGCTGCCTTCTTTGCTACTGGAGCTGCCTTCTTAGCAGCGGCCTTCTTGCGCTTTGGAGCTGCCTTCTTAGCTGCTGGAGCAGCCTTCTTTGCAGCGGCCTTCTTGCGCTTTGGAGCAGTTTTCTTAGCTGCAGCCATTTAGATCTCCTATCAGAATAGTTCGATCCGTCACCGAACATGTTCAAGGAGTAGCCTGACAGGTAATAGCGAAATTCGCCACTATTTTCTCCGTTTTTGGAGTTGCGTGTCGCAACATTATTTTTTTTAATTTTTATGCATTTGCGGAAAATTTTGATGCGCACTTATTCAAATTATTTGCAGAAACTCTGAAAAGTGCTGAATCTCCGCGTAATTTCCCGCTGATTTTCTACTCCGAGGGCTTATTTTCCGCGGAATTCTTCTTATCGAGGACGTGAACATTGGTTCTGGAATCATAATTTCGGAAATCTCGGAGCAATCCGGCAGAGAATCCGACGAATGCCATGCAGAGTGCGCCGCCTCCGATGATGGAAATGCGAAGGGTTGTCAGGGCAGCCATCGTGCCGGCTCGCAACTGACCACCGAGTGGACCCACTGCATAGGAGAGTAGCTCGATACCACCGAGTCGGCCTCGAAGTTCATCGGGGATCGATTGGTTCCAGACCGTGCTTCTCATCAATGCGCTGATCTGGTCCGATGCACCTGCGATGGCGAGGAAGAGAAGAATCAACCAGAGCGATCTCATCGTTCCAGCGAGAGCGATTGCGGCGCCCCAACCGAGAGCGGCGAGGGTAATTGCTCGCCCATGGAAGGGATAATTTTTTATCCAGCCGCTAGTGAGTGTCATCGTAATTGCACCGACGATACCTGCAGAGTAAAAGAGACCTAGGGCCCAACGCGCATGAATCTGATCTGCCCAAAATGGATAGAGCGCGTTAGGCATCGCGAAGAACATCGCTGACAAATCAACGATATATGTACCGAGCAAATCTCTTCTATTTACAGCGTATTTAATTCCCTCTATGAGGCTTGAAAGTGAAGCAGGAGTGGACTTTTCGCTGGGTGGGACCGGTTTCATTCGAGAGATCAAAATGATGGATGCGAAGAATGTCACTACATCGAGAAGGTATGCCGACTTCACGCCGAGTGAGGAGATCATCAATCCACCGAGTGCGGGTGCAACGACTGCACCAATCTGCCAACGAAGCGTCATCAGCGCTGATGTCGCTGGCATGTCATCGTGTTCAACGATCCGCGGAACAATCGCTGAGAGGCTCGGAGTCTGAAGACCATCGAGAGCCGAGAACGCGGCGGCGACGAAGTAGAGCGGTAGGAGGTGAGGCGAGGAGAGAAGGCTGTTACCGAGAAGAATCGCGGAAGCGATGAGGGCGACCGCTTCGGTTGTCAGGATCATCTTCTTGCGATCGATGGCATCGGCGAGGACTCCACCGTAGAGACTGAAGATTACGAGAGGAACAATCTCGACCGCACCCATGGCGCCGACGGCGATGTAGGAGTTGGTCAGCTCTTTAATCTGGAAGGGGAGTGCGACATAGGTGATCATGCTGCCGAATCGGGTGATGAGACCCGATGTGAAGAGGAGTCGGAGCTCGCGATACTTCTTCAACGGGGTGAGATCGACCGCTAACTTCATTTACCTGCCTCAATTTTCATCTGATGGGAAGAATTTCTTTAGATTGTGCTCAACTTTGATGAGATTTTATTGAAAATTATTGGAAACTCTCGGAGGCATTAGGGAAAACCCCTGAATTAACATCAGCAATCCAGGAGGTAACCGCGCTGGAGATCATTTCGCGGCCATTGAGATAGCTTCGAGCAAATTTTGGTGGGTTCTTGGTGAGGCCCAATAAATCGGTATAAACCAGGACCTGAGCGTCACATTCGGGCCCTGCCCCAATGCCGATCACGGGGATTGTTAACTCCTTGGCAATCTCAGCAGCAAGGGAGGCAGGTACGAGTTCGAGAACGAGAGCGAAGACCCCGGCTGCCTGCAGCGCTCGGGCATCTCTCTTGATTCGCTCGCCATCATCACCGCGCCCCTGGACTTTAAAACCACCAAGAGCGTGAACTGATTGAGGGGTTAAACCAAGATGGCCCATAACCGGAATGCCGGCGGAGATCAACGTTGAGATTTGAGGAACGACTCGCTCGCCACCTTCTAACTTCACGGCCTGAACCTTCGCCTCCTTCATAAAACGGATGCCGGTTGCAAGCGCGATCTCCGGACCTGGTTCGTATGAGCCGAAGGGAAGGTCTGCAACGACGAGCGCTTGAGAGCTCCCTCGTACAACGGCGCGCGCCAACGGAATGAGTTCATCGACCGTGACGGGGATGGTGTTCTCTTCTCCAAGAAAGTTATTTCCTGCGCTATCTCCTACGAGGAGAACGGGGACGCCCGCGGCATCGAAGATTCCCGCCATCATCTCTTCGTAGCAGGTCAGCATCGCCCACCTCTGCCCCTTCGCTTTAAATGCAGCGAGGTGGGAGATGGTTGTGCGGCTTAAAGCCCTATTTTCTTTAGTACTCATTGTTATTGTCCGTTTCGATCAAAGCTCATAGTTTCATCGTCCGGCGATGTGCCTCGCACTCTCTGAAGGAGTGGTTAACGTGACTTTCTGAGTCCCTGTCATGCAGGGGATAAGGGTATCGCGATAGGCTCACTCCGTGGGAAATGAAGCGTTAATCAACGGGAATAGAGCCTCAATCCGCCTGGCTCTTGCTCAGGTAAATCCAACCGTCGGCGACCTTGCCGGCAACCGTTCCATCATCCTGGAGAGCGTCCAACAGGCGACTAACGCAGGAGCTGACCTCATTGTCTTTCCTGAGATGGTGCTCACTGGTTATCCAGTTGAAGATCTCGCATTACGCCACTCATTTAGAAAGGCTTCACGCCTCGCAATCGCAGAGGTGGCCGATGCCATTGGCGAGAGTTCGAATATCGTTGCAATCGTCGGCTATCTCGATGAGTCACAGAGCGGCGCACCGCAGAATGCAGTCGCAATCATTCATCGAGGCCAGATCGTAGGACGCTATGTAAAGCGACACCTTCCGAACTATGGCGTCTTCGATGAGTTTAGAAATTTCACATCGGGTGAGGGCACCTTTGTTCTTCGCCTTAATCAGGTCGATATCGGTGTTGCAATCTGTGAAGATATCTGGCGCTATGAAGGTCCTATTGCAGAGTTAGCTGAACGGAATATCGGACTGCTCGTTGTTCCCAATGGAAGTCCATACGAGCGAAATAAAGATGATGCTCGTTCAGCCCTGGTTAAGAAGCGCGCGATCGAAGTTGGCGCACCACTTGCCTATGTAAATATGACAGGTGGCCAGGATGACCTCATCTTCGATGGCGATAGCATCGTCGTCGGAGCAGATGGTGAGATCATCGCCCGCGCTCCACAATTTAACGATGGTCTGATCGTTCTTGATATTGAGACAAAAGCAGCCTCATCTGCACCAGACCTTACGATTGATTTAGCGGTTAACAGCGCGGGAAAGGCGAAGTTGGCCGCCCCTGGTATCGCGCCACGCCTTTCAGACCCGGCTGAAATCTGGTCAGCCCTGGTGGTCGGGCTGCGCGATTACGTGGAGAAGAACGGATTTAATAGCGTCCTCGTTGGCCTGTCTGGGGGAATTGATTCTGCGGTCGTCGCTGCAATCGCGGCTGATGCTGTCGGAGCGAAGCGAACTTATGGCGTCTCGATGCCAAGCAAATATTCCAGTGACCACTCGATGAGTGATGCCAAGGACTCCGCCGATCGAATGGGCCTCCACTACAGCGCAGTTCATATTCAGCCGATGGTTGATGCCTTCTTGGAATCACTCGGATTGACGGGCTTGGCTGAGGAGAATCTTCAGGCGCGAGTTCGCGGCACCACATTGATGGGCCTTTCAAACCAGGATGGCCATCTCGTCCTTGCAACAGGAAATAAATCTGAGCTCGCAGTTGGCTACTCAACTCTCTACGGAGATGCTGTCGGGGGATATGCACCGATTAAAGATCTCTTAAAGATGGAGGTCTGGGCAATCGCTCGTTGGCGAAATGAATTAGCGATTTCTCGAGGTGAAGTTCCACCGATCCCAGAGAATTCAATTTCAAAAGAGCCAAGTGCCGAGTTGCGCCCTGACCAGCGCGATAGCGATTCACTTCCTGACTATCCAACCCTCGATCGGGCACTCTCGATTTACATCGATGAAGATGGTGGCTTAGAAGGTCTACTAGCCGCGGGCTTTGCAACCGATTTGTCGATGCGAATCATTCGCATGGTGGATCGCGCAGAATATAAGCGTCGCCAATATCCACCTGGAACGAAGATCTCTGCGCGCGCATTTGGAAAAGATCGCAGACTTCCGATTACATCGCGTTGGAGCGAAGGCTCATAAGCGGTTGGAGCGAAAGCTCATAATAAGTGGGAGCGAAGGCTCATAATTTTTATTCATTTCATTTTCAAATCTGCTCTGCTAATATCTGCACAGGTCATGAGTTCCAGGTTTTAGCCCCGGCTTACTGGACGGCAACCCTCCACCGCGGTGGGGTGCTCCGGGTGAAGACCAGGTTGATAACACGGTGTTATCAGCAAGCGCGGGTCACGAAATATCGAGGCCCTACTTTTGGGCTTTCACCTACCCAGAAGCAGGGCTCTCTCTATTCGTCACCCCCTTAATCCAGTGAGAACTGGAAGGAGACGTCATGACATTTAATCCAGCTACAGCAGCATTTGAAACGCGCCAAGTCCATGCGGGCCAAGTTCCTGATCCAACTACAGGTGCGCGCGCACTTCCGCTCTACCAGACAACTGCGTATGCATTCCGCGATACAAAGCATGCCGCTGAGCTCTTTGGATTGGCAGAGCTTGGCAATATCTACACCCGCATTATGAATCCAACGCAGGATGCTGTTGAACAACGCATAGCGTCTCTCGAAGGCGGAGTTGCAGCCCTTCTTGTCTCATCAGGATCTGCAGCGACAACATATGCGCTCCTCAATGTTGCAGAGTCGGGCGATCACATCGTCTCCTCACCAAGTGTTTATGGCGGCACCTACAACCTCTTCCATCACACCTTCAAGAAGTTCGGCATTGAAGTTACATTCGTAGATGATCCATCTGATCCTGAGTCATGGCGCAAAGCAATCCGACCAAATACCAAGGCGCTCTTCGGTGAGACTATTGCAAATCCTAAGAATGAGATTCTCGATATCGAGTCCATTGCGAAGATTGCGCACGAGAATGGCATCCCACTCATCGTCGATAACACTGTCGCAACGCCATTCCTCATCCGCCCAATTGAGCATGGCGCAGATGTCGTCATTCACTCTGCTACCAAATTCCTTTCAGGCCATGGCAATGCAGTTGTTGGTGCGATTGTTGATGCGGGCAATTTCGATTACGCAAAGCATGCTGAAAAGTTCCCAGGCTTCAATGAGCCAGATGCCTCGTATCACGGCCTGATTTACTCGCAGGCTCTCGGAGTTGGTTCTGCCTTCGGTGCAAACTTGGCGTACATCTTCAAGATTAGACTTACCCTTCTACGCGATACTGGTGCTGCAGTTAGCCCATTTAACGCGTGGCTCCTCGCGCAAGGACTTGAGACCCTCTCGCTCCGTATCGAGCGCCATGTTTCCAATGCCCAAGCCCTCGCAACATGGCTTGAGGCTCAGCCCGAGGTTCTCGCCGTGAATTACGCATCTCTCCCATCTAGTCGCTATAACGCCTTGGCGAAGCGCTATGCGCCAAAGGGAAGCGGCTCTGTCCTCTCCTTTGAGATCAAGGGCGGGGTTGAGGCGGGCAGCAAGTTTGTTAACGCGCTGACACTTCACTCTCACGTCGCCAATATCGGTGACGTCCGCTCACTCGTCATTCACCCAGCCTCGACAACACACTCCCAACTCACCCCTGAAGAGCAATTGAGCGCAGGAGTTACCCCTGGATTGATTAGACTTTCCGTGGGCATTGAAAATATCGAGGATATCAAGGCAGATATCTTGGGTGGATTTTCAGCAATTAAATAGTCGAACCAGCTAGCGGTCGAAAAGTGAGACCTCTTGAGGTCGAATTGATTGAGAAGAGGGATCTAAAGTGAGAGATGCGGTTACTGGGGCGTGGCTTGAGAGCCAAGACCCTGGTGACCGTATTTTCTTATCCATCGGCGATATCGAATTAGAGTCAGGTGAGATTCTCCCCGATGTCACTCTGGCATATCAGACCTGGGGTGAACTCAATAGCGATAAGTCCAACGCCATTCTCGTCAATCATGCACTGACCGGTTGGTCAGATGTTCCGGGGTGGTGGCCTTCCATGGTCGGCCCAGGACTTCCGCTCGATTCACATAAATATTTCATTATCTGTCCGAATGTCATCGGCGGATGTCAGGGAAGCACAGGGCCTTCAACAATCGCGCCAGATGGCAAGCGTTGGGGTTCACGTTTCCCAACAGTAACCATCCGCGACATGGTGAAGGCAGAAGTAGCACTTAGCGATGCGTTGGGAATTGATCGTTATGTGCTTGCAGTCGGTCCATCGCTTGGCGGAATGCGCTCGCTGGAGTGGGCGATTGATTATCCCGATCGTGTGGGAGCAATCTGCACTATCGGCTCTTCTGCTGTAGCAACCGGTGATCAAATTGGAACTGCCTCGATTCAGATTCGAGCAATTAAATCCGATCCACATTTCCATGGTGGGGATTACTACGAATTCGATCAGGGTCCAACTGAGGGTATGGGTATTGCTCGTCGGATTGCCCACCTGACATATCGCGGTGAGACCGAGATGGATGTCCGCTTCGGACGCGAGTTGCAGGGCGATGAGACGGGACGATTCGCCGTTGAGTCCTACCTCGACCACCAAGCCGGAAAACTCGCCAAGCGATTTGATGCAAATACCTACATCGCTCTCACTGAGGCGATGAATGGCCATGATGTGGGTCGCGGGCGCGGGGGAGTTGCAGCAGCTCTCGCCTCCATTCGAGTCCCGGTTCTCGTCGTCTCTATTGAGACCGATCGACTCTTTCCGCCTCGCCTGCAAGAGGAGATTGTCGCTCTGACGCCTACGGCAGCTCCGATTGAGAGCATCTCCTCGCCATTTGGCCACGATGGCTTCCTCATCGAGGTCGAAGTTGTTGGCGAACTCTTAAGGAAGGCTTTAGCCCTCGCAGAGGGAAAGTAACTTCTAGCGAGCGTGGTGGGGGAGAGCGCACGCCCCCGGGTGGGTGTAATGTGCAATTTAACCTGTGGACAATTTATAATATAGCCAGCAACGCTCTTCGTACTTCACGATAGATAATCACAAAGGATGGCCCGTGCCTGCAACAAAAGCGCTGAAAAAAACTTCTTCACCAGCTAAGTCATCCACAGTTAAGGGTGCGGCTAAGCCAGCTGCTAAGAAGGTCGCAGTGAAGAAGGCTGTTGCAAAGAAGGTCGCAGTGAAGAAGGCAGCTCCTGCCAAGAAGGCAGCCGTTAAAAAGGCCGCCGTGAAGAAAGTTGCACCTGTTAAAAAAGCCGCCGCGAAGAAAGTCGCAGCGAAGAAGGCTCCATCACGTTTTCCAACAAAGGCAGAACTCGATGCTCGCAAAGCCGCTGAAGCTGAGGCTGCTGCAAAGAAGTTGGCGGGAAGAAAGTTATTTCCAACAAAGGCTGAGCTAGAGGCTAAGCGCGCAGCAGAAGAGGCTGCAAAGAATCCAACGCCGAAGGTTGCTGCAGCAGCAAAGGGCGCACTTGTCACAAAGATTGATGGCCAAGAGGTTGAACTCGAAGAAGTTGAACTCGAAGATTTGGAAACACTCGTTGAAGAAGTAACAGAGATTCTTACAACGGAGGAGAAAGAGAATGAGGTCCGCGTCGTTAACGTCGCGGAAGAGAATCAGAATGAAGAGAATGCATTCACCATTAAGGATTCTGAAGAGGATGATGCGCCTGCGCAGACCGTTCTCACAGCTGGTGCTACTGCAGATCCAGTAAAGGATTACCTCAAGCTCATTGGTCGCGTTCCACTTCTTAATGCTGAGATGGAAGTTGAGCTCTCGCTCCAGGTTGAAGCTGGCCTCTTCGCAGAAGAGAAGCTCCGCCTTGATAAGAAGATGGATAAGAAGCTCCGCCGTGAGTACGAGCAGTTGGTATTGCAGGGTCAGCGTGCGAAGAACCACCTGCTTGAAGCGAACCTTCGTCTCGTTGTATCTCTCGCTAAGCGATACACCGGTCGCGGAATGCTCTTCCTTGACCTGATTCAAGAGGGCAACCTGGGACTTATTCGTGCGGTAGAGAAGTTCGACTACACCAAGGGTTATAAGTTCTCGACATATGCAACGTGGTGGATCCGTCAGGCGATCACTCGTGCGATGGCTGACCAAGCCCGCACAATCCGTATTCCGGTCCACATGGTTGAAGTCATCAACAAACTTGCTCGTGTGCAGCGTCAGATGCTTCAGGATCTCGGTCGCGAACCGACTCCAGAAGAGCTCGCCAAAGAGCTAGATATGACACCTGAGAAGGTTGTTGAAGTGCAGAAGTACGGCCGCGAGCCAATCTCCTTGCACACACCACTCGGCGAAGAGGGCGACTCTGAATTCGGAGATCTCATTGAAGACTCTGAGGCAATCGTTCCTGCCGAGGCTGTCTCCTTCACTCTCCTTCAGGAGGAGCTCACAAAGATTCTCGATACTCTCCATGAGCGCGAGCGCGGCGTTGTTGCAATGCGCTTTGGTCTCACGGATGGTCAGCCAAAGACACTTGATGAGATTGGAAAGGTCTACGGGGTTACTCGTGAACGTATCCGCCAGATCGAGTCAAAGACAATGTCGAAGTTGAAGCATCCATCACGCTCACAAGCGCTCCGCGATTACCTAGATTAAGAGCGCAAAACCCATGAGCGATGTAGAAAATTCTGAGGCTAAGCCAACCCTGCGCATCAAGCCCAATGGGGCAATCAAGATCAATGGCAGCATTGATTTTGTTGATGAAGAGGGAAAGCTTGTTGAGACGGTAACTGATGTCTCGCTCTGCACCTGTGGTCACACCCAGACTGCGCCTATCTGCGATGGATCTCATAAACTCGCAAAGCAGGGCTGAAGCACGGATTAGAAATAGCAATAAAAAAACCCACGTTCACAGTGAGCGTGGGTTTTTTCTTGAAATCTCTTAGTGGGCAGCCTCTGTGAGCTTGGCTGTCTCATCCTGGATGTGCTTGACCACTGGCTTGAGGCCATCGGCATACTCTTTGGCGTGGTGCGCACAGAAGAGGAGTTCGCCACCGTTCAGCAGGATCGCACGGACATAAGCCTGTGCTCCACAACGATCGCAACGGTCAACAGCGTTAAGCGGAGTTGGCTCGAGGATCATCTGTTCGGTCATCTATCTCTCCATTCGTTTCGGTGGTTACCGGCGCTCTCGATACGCTCGAGATTTCCGGTGCACTAGTCGAACACTAAAGCATCCCCGAATTATTCCCCATCGAATTAGGAATTTCCCTGCAATTTCTCACCAAATGAGACCTCAATCTCACTCTGGACTGCGCTGGGGCAGGGAAAATCACAGCGCTCTTGGGCGCGTATTCCATTCATATGCCCCCGCGCCATATAGCCTCTGCTCCCGTGGCGAGTGCATCGAAAAACCAGACAAAGAGTTCCAGCAATCAGGTATCTGCTGATAACGAGTACACGGCTAAAGATCTAGCTGTCCTCGAAGGCCTTGATGCTGTCCGCAAACGCCCAGGTATGTATATCGGTACAACCGATTCTCGTGGCCTCATGCACTGTCTCTGGGAGATTATCGATAACTCTGTTGATGAGGCGCTCGCAGGTTTCTGTACCAGCATTGAAATTAATCTTGAAGAAGATGGCTCCGTAGAAGTTCACGATAATGGCCGTGGTATTCCTGTCGATAAGGAGCCGAAGACTGGCCTCACCGGCGTTGAAGTTGTGATGACAAAGCTCCACGCTGGTGGAAAGTTCGGTGGCGGCTCCTATGCAGCTTCTGGCGGACTTCACGGCGTTGGTGCTTCCGTAGTTAACGCGCTCGCTTCACGACTTGATGTGGAAGTCGATCGCAATGGAAAGATTTATTGGATGTCATTCCAGCGCGGAAATGCGGGAATCTTCGATGGCGATGGACCAAAGGCGCCATTCGAGGAGAGTTCAGGTCTTCGCGTTATTGGAAAGGTCTCATCCAAGATTACGGGAACCCGCGTTAAGTGGTGGTTCGACCGTCAGATCTTCCTCAAAGAGGCAGAGCTCAATATTGAAGATATTTATGCACGCGCTCGCCAGACCTCATATCTCGTTCCAGGTCTCACCCTTGTCGTTAACGATAAGCGCACAAAGAGCAAGACATCTGAGACCTTCTTCCATAAAGGCGGAATCTCCGAGTTCTGCACATTCTTACGTCCTGACGAACCAGTAGGAGATGTCATTCGCATCTCTGGCACAGGGGAGTACAGCGAGACAGTTCCTGTTCTCGATGAAAAGGGCCACATGATGCCAACAGAGGTCAATCGCGAGATGGGCGTCGACATTGCAATGCAATGGGGCAATGGTTACGAGAACACCACATCATCTTTCGTGAATATCATCTCCACGCCAAAGGGTGGAACGCATACTCAGGGCTTTGAGCGCGCGATCACCAAGGTAATGAACGATGCGCTCCGCGCAACAAAGGGTTTGAAGAATAATGAGGCGGATGTCATCAAGGATGACGTCCTAGAAGGCCTTACCGCTGTTGTAACTGTCCGTATGTCAGAACCACAGTTCGAAGGTCAGACGAAGGAAGTCCTCGGAACAGCAGCTGCCACGAAGATTGTTGCAGCGGTTGTCGCGGAAGAGATGAAGAACTTCTTCGCCTCAACTAAGCGCACGGAGAAGGCGACTGGCAAGGTCATTCTTGAGAAGATCGCCAACGCCTCTCGCACACGTATCTCTGCTCGCGCGCATAAGGACCTTCAGCGCCGTAAGAACGCCCTAGAGAGCTCATCGCTTCCAACAAAGCTCTCTGACTGCCGCTCGGATGACACTGACCGTACAGAGCTCTTTATCGTTGAGGGAGATTCCGCCCTCGGTACGACGAAAGCTGCACGTAACTCAGAGTTCCAGGCGATCCTTCCGATCCGCGGAAAGATTCTCAACGTGCAGAAGGCATCGCTCTCGCAGATGCTCGAGAACAATGAGTGCGCCTCCATCATTCAGGTTATTGGCGCCGGTTCCGGAAAGT
>CANGCW010000021.1 GCA_947452525.1 Actinomycetota bacterium | reverse complement strand
CACATGTCTGGCTTGATGCAACGGGAATTGAGAACTTTGTTGAGCGCTTCCCAACTATCTATCAATCCTGCTTAGAGAATGGCATCGATCCAACAAAACAGTTGATTCCAGTAGCGCCGGCCTCACACTATGCATCCGGTGGCGTACTTGTAGATCTCAACGGCCACACTTCCGTACCCGGTCTTTATGTCTGCGGAGAGAGCGCCTGCACCGGTGCGCATGGTGCAAATCGCCTCGCCTCTAATTCACTATTAGAGGGTCTTGTCTTCGGAGCTCGTATCGCTGCAGATATCGCAGAGCATCGTTCGCAGACAGGGGGGCCTGTTGTAGATAGGGAGAGCCCAATTCTTCTCAGCTCCGCAATTCGACTTCCACTTCAACTGGCGATGAGTGAAGGCGCGGGCGTGATGCGATCACACGAGAGTCTCACTCGCACACTCGCAACTCTTGATGAGTTGGGCACGCATCGCACCAGTGATCAAAGTATTGAATCATGGGAGGCGACAAACCTCTATCAACTCGCAACTGCTGTTGTGCGAGGCGCTCTTGCACGTGAAGAGTCACGCGGTTCACATAGAAGAAGTGATTATCTGGAGAGTTCACCCGAGTGGAGTAAGCGAATTGTTCAGTCGCTTAGGGATGGAGAGTGGAAGATGCGATTTATGGAGGTCTCTCAATGACACTAAGTGATGCACTTTCACAGAGGTTGGTAAGTGAGGGACTAGATCCCGCTTACATCGAAGATTTAGCGAAGCGGACGATTGCTGAGGATCTTGCAGGTGGCGAGGATGTCACCTCGACCGCAACTATCCCTGCAGATAAAGAGAGCACCGCAGAGTTTGCTGCCCGAAAGCCTGGAACGATTGCAGGAGCGTCGATGGCCGCAGCAGTCCTAGAGGTTGTAGGAATAGCCGATTATCAATTCTGTATTACAGATGGTTCCTATGTTGAGGCCGGCGCGGTAATTATCCGTGCACATGGAAATACGAGAAAGCTCCTCCTCGCTGAGAGAAGCGCCTTAAATTTTATGGGTAACCTCTCTGGCATTGCGACCCTGACTCATAGATGGGTTGCCGAAGTCGCTCATACAGATACAAAGATTAGAGATACCCGCAAGACCACACCGATGCTCCGCGAACTTGAGAAGTATGCGGTCCGCACCGGTGGCGGAGTAAATCACCGTATGTCGCTCTCGGATGCAGCGCTCATCAAAGATAATCACGTCGTTGCATCCGGTGGCATCACCGCCGCTTTCAAAGCAATTCGCGCACAGTATCCAGAGATTCCGGTCGAAGTCGAGGTAGATACCCTCGAGCAACTCCGTGACATTATGGATGCTGGCGCGGACCTCATCTTGCTCGACAATATGAACTTGGAACAGACAAGAGCTGCAGTCGCCATCGCTGCAGGTCGTGTGAAGTTGGAGTCATCAGGTGGGTTGACCCTCGAAAACGCTAAGGCGTATGCAAGCACCGGCGTGGATTACCTGGCAGTCGGTGCGCTCACGCACTCTGCACCAGTTTTAGATATCGGTTTAGATTTTAAGGATGGAAAGTAATGCTATTAACTATAGATGTCGGTAATACCAATACTGTTCTAGGAATCTTTGAGGGTTCAACACTGAAGCACTCATGGCGCGTAAAGACTGATCCTCGCGATACTGCTGATGAACTCTGGCTTCAATACCGATCTCTCATCGAGGGCTTCACCGTTACAGGGCTCTCCATCTGTTCAACTGTGCCAGCAACTCTTCGCGAAATTCGCACGATGGTCGCTCGCTACTTCTCTGAACTTCCATGCACAATCATCGAACCGGGCGTAAAGACTGGTGTTCCTCTCCTTGTCGACAACCCAAAGGAGATTGGCGCAGATCGCATCGTCAACACGCTCGCGGCACACACTCTCTACGGTGATGATGGCGCATGTATCGTCGTCGACTTCGGAACGTCAACTAATCTTGATGTTGTTTCACCAGCGGGAGAGTTCCTCGGTGGCGCACTTGCACCCGGAATTGAGATTTCTGTCGATGCATTGGCTGCACGCGCAGCGCAGCTTCGAAAGATCGAACTCGTTAAGCCTCGAAGTGTTATCGGAAAGAACACAGTTGAGGCGCTGCAATCGGGAACAATCTATGGCTTTGCTGGTCAGGTTGATGGCCTCGTCGATCGCATCATCGATGAACTGGAAGAGCTCTATCCAGAGTCGGGCAATATCGCGGTCATCGCAACAGGTGGGTTAGCACCGCTCGTTATGGGCGTCAGCGAGAGCCTTGAATTCCATCAGCCAGATCTCACCCTTATCGGGCTCCAATTAGTCTTTGCGCGTAACTTCCCTAATAACTGATAGTTACTTATTTAGTACGATACGCCGGTGAGCGATGAGCAAAATCCAAGTATTGAGGCCGATGACCTACCGGAGCAACTCCGCATTAGGCGTGAGAAGCGTGCGGCGATTATCGCCCGCGGCGGTGAGGCCTACCCAGTAGAGATTGCTCGTACTAAGAGCCTCGCTGAGATCCGTGCTACCCATGTTGGTCTCGAGGCAGATCTTTCAACTGGTGTTATCGAGAGTCTCTCTGGTCGCATCATCTTCAAGCGCGATACTGGCAAGCTCTGCTTTGCGACTCTACGTGAGGGCGACGGAACAGAACTTCAGGCGATGTTCTCCCTCGACAAGGTCGGAGAAGAGTCCCTCGCACTCTGGAAGAGCGAGATTGATCTCGGAGATATCGTCTCTGTAACTGGTGAGATCATTACATCAAAGCGCGGCGAACTCTCCATCCTTGCTAACTCATGGCAGCTTGGATCAAAGTCACTCCGTCCACTTCCGGTCGAACATAAGCCGCTCTCTGAAGAGACCCGCGTTCGCATGCGTTATGTAGATTTGATTGTCCGCCCACAGGCACGTGAAGTTGCACGCCTACGTCCGCAGGTAATGCGTTCCCTCCGCGAGACATTCTCTCACCGCGACTTCATTGAAGTTGAGACGCCGATGCTGCAAGTGATGCACGGTGGAGCAACCGCTCGTCCATTTAAGACTCATAGCAATGCATACGATATGGATCTCTTTCTCCGAATCGCGCCAGAACTCTTCTTGAAGCGCTGCGTTGTCGGTGGCATTGAGAGAGTCTTTGAGATTAACCGTAACTTCCGTAATGAAGGTGCCGATTCTTCTCACTCACCTGAGTTTGCAATGATTGAGTCATATGAGGCATACGGTGATTGGAACTCCATCGCTGAACTCACTCAGACACTTGTGCAGAACGCTGCAATGTCGATCTTCGGTAGCCATGTTGTAAAGCACCACGATGGTCGCGAGTTGGATCTAGGCGGAAAGTGGCGTGAAGCAAGCCTCTTCGACCTGATCTCTGAGGGCGTTGGCGAGAGCGTTACTCCACAGACTTCTTACGAGGAGCTGAAGAAGATTGCGACAAAGCTTGGCATGAAGATTGATCCAAAGTGGATCACCGGAAAACTTGCTGAAGAGATCTTCGAACATGTAACTGAGGGCCAATTAAATGAGCCGATCTTTGTTAAGGGCTACCCGGTCGATACCTCTCCGCTCGTTCGCCACCATAGAACGCAAGAGGGTGTTGTTGAGAAGTGGGATCTCTACGTTGAAGGCTTCGAGTTAGCGACTGGTTACTCAGAACTTATCGATCCAGTGATTCAACGTGATCGCCTAGTCGAACAAGCAATGCTCGGTTCTAAGGGCGACCTAGAAGCGATGCAGCTCGATGAAGATTTCCTCCGCGCAATGGAGTATGGACTTCCTCCCATGGGTGGAATGGGAATGGGCGTTGATCGGTTATTGATGGCGTTAACCGGACTCGGTATTCGCGAGACGATTCTCTTCCCATTGGTGAAGCCGGAAGAATGATTCTGACACGTCCTGCGCGTACCTCTGATGTAAAAGCGATTCGCGCAATTATCGATAGCCACTTTGAGAATGGTCGCCTCCTGAAGAAGGAGACGGTGACTCTTTACGAATCTGTTCAAGAGTTCATCGTTGCGATTCACAAAGAGACCGGAGATATCGTCGGTTGTGGCGCGCTCCACGTCCTCTGGGAGGATCTCGCTGAGGTGCGAAGCGTCGCCGTCCGTGAGGAGTATCGCGGCCAGGGCATCGGTCATTCGATTCTCAAGGCGGTCATTGAGCGAGCCAGAGAGATCGGCGTTAAGAGAATCTTCTGCCTTACCTTTGAGACCGCCTTCTTCGGCTCTGCCGGCTTTGAGGAGATTGAGGGCACCCCAGTGGACCCTGAGGTCTATGACGAGCTCCTACGCTCCTATGACGCCGGTGTGGCCGAGTTCTTGGATCTCGAGTCGGTGAAGCCAAATACCCTCGGCAATACCAGGATGCTCAAGATTCTCTAGCTCTTGCTCTTTTCAGGCCTCTTTCGGGCATAAATAGGGTCCCCAATATCGTTACACGGGGGTAAGCAGGTCTTAGTAGGCTTGCCGCACTACCGTATTTAGGAGGAGAAGATGTTCGAGCGCTTTACCGATAGGGCCCGCCGAGTCGTCGTGCTAGCCCAAGAGGAAGCTCGCATGCTCAATCACAATTACATTGGGACAGAGCACATCCTCCTTGGTCTGATTCACGAGGGTGAGGGCGTTGCTGCGAAGGCGCTTGAGAGCATGAATATCTCTCTCGAGGGCGTACGCGCACAAGTCGAAGAGATCATCGGCCAGGGACAGCAAGCCCCATCCGGCCACATTCCATTTACGCCACGTGCGAAGAAGGTTCTCGAACTCTCACTCCGCGAGGCGCTACAACTCGGCCATAACTACATCGGCACAGAACATATCCTCCTCGGGCTTATCCGCGAAGGTGAGGGCGTTGCGGCACAAGTACTCGTAAAGCTCGGTGCAGATCTCAATCGAGTCCGCCAGACTGTTATTCAACTTCTCTCCGGTTACCAAGGTAAGGAGCCAGCAACTGCTGGTGGTCCGGCTGAGGGAACTCCAGCAACATCACTCGTACTCGATCAATTTGGTCGCAACCTCACACAAGCTGCGCGCGAAGGAAAGCTCGATCCAGTAATCGGTCGCGAGAAAGAGATTGAGCGCGTAATGCAGGTGCTCTCTCGCCGCACAAAGAACAACCCTGTTCTTATCGGTGAGCCAGGTGTTGGTAAGACTGCAATTATCGAAGGTCTTGCACAAGCGATTGTTAAGGGCGATATCCCTGAGACCCTTCGCGATAAGCAGTTGTACTCACTCGATCTCGGCGCACTCGTAGCAGGAAGCCGTTACCGCGGTGATTTCGAAGAGCGCCTGAAGAAGGTCCTTAAAGAGATTAAGACTCGTGGAGATATCGTCATCTTTATTGATGAGATCCACACACTCGTTGGCGCTGGCGCTGCAGAAGGTGCGATTGATGCTGCAAGCATCTTGAAGCCAATGCTCGCTCGCGGCGAACTGCAGACAATTGGTGCAACAACACTTGATGAGTATCGCAAGCACCTTGAGAAGGATGCAGCCCTTGAGCGCCGCTTCCAACCAGTACAGGTCTCCGAGCCATCAGTTGCTCACACTATTGAGATTCTCCGCGGTCTCCGTGATCGCTACGAATCACATCACAAGGTCTCGATCGCAGATGGTGCACTCGTTGCAGCAGCAACACTCGCTGATCGTTACGTCTCGGATCGCTTCCTTCCAGATAAGGCGATTGATCTCATCGATGAATCCGGTGCACGTCTGCGCATTCGTCGCATGACTCCACCGGCAGAGTTGAAGGATCTCGACCTTCAGATTGCAGAGGCTCGTAAGGCAAAAGAGTCTGCAATTGATGGTCAGGACTTTGAAGGCGCTGCAGCACTTCGCGATAATGAGAAGAAGCTCATTGCAGAGCGCGCTGAGCGAGAGAAGACCTGGAAGGCAGGCGACCTCGATGTCGTAGCTGTCGTCGATGAAGAACTCATCGCAGAGGTCCTCTCACTCGCAACAGGTATCCCAGTATTTAAGCTGACCGAAGAGGAGACAGCGCGTCTTCTTCGCATGGAGGATGAACTCCACCGCCGCGTTATCGGTCAGGATCAAGCGATTAAGGCTCTCTCACAAGCGATCCGTCGCACCCGTGCTGGCCTTAAAGATCCAAAGCGTCCTGGTGGTTCATTTATCTTCGCTGGTCCATCTGGCGTAGGTAAGACAGAACTCTCACGCACACTCGCATCATTCCTCTTCGGAAATGAAGATGCACTTATCCAACTTGATATGTCCGAGTACGGCGAGAAGCACACAGCCTCACGCCTCTTCGGCGCACCTCCTGGATTCGTTGGTTATGACGAGGGTGGACAGCTCACAGAGAAGGTACGTCGTAAGCCATTCTCAGTCGTTCTCTTCGACGAGATCGAGAAGGCTCACCCAGATATCTTCAACTCACTTCTTCAGGTCTTGGAAGATGGCCGCCTTACAGATTCACAAGGTCGCGTCGTTGATTTCAAGAACACCATCATCATCATGACAACAAACCTTGGTACTCGAGATATCTCAAAGACGCTCGGACTCGGTTTCCATAACAGTGATGATGCGCTTGGAAATTATGAGCGGATGAAGGCAAAGGTCGGGGATGAGCTGAAGAGCCACTTCCGTCCTGAGTTCCTCAACCGTATCGACGATATCGTCGTCTTCCATCAGCTCTCTGAGACTGAGATTATCCAAATCGTTGATCTCATGATTCATAGCCTTGATGAGCGCCTACGCGCTAAGGATATGACGATTGAGTTGACCTCTGCCGCAAAGGCACTACTTGCTAAGCGTGGTTATGACCCACTCCTTGGTGCGCGTCCATTGCGTAGAACGATTCAGCGCGAGATTGAAGATGTTCTCTCAGAGAAGATTCTCTTCGGTGATGTAAAACCAGGAGAGATCACGCTCGTCGATGTCGAAGGTGAGGGCGACTCCGCCAAATTTACCTTCCAAGGTGTAGCAAAGACCGCACTTCCTGATTCACCAGGAGATCTTGCAGCATCAGCTAAGGATTAATCCTTAAGTTTATAAATATTGCCGGTCGCCTCAATGAGGCGGTCGGCAATTAAACTTTCTAGACACTTATCAATCTGCTCAGCATCAGCGGAGGCGAAGGAGAGATCCTCGCGCTTCACAAACTTCTCTTCTCGGAGTGCTTGAACAATCTTTCCTCGACATTGTCTATCTGTGCCATGCCAAGCCTGAGTTCGCTTCACAATCTCTGAGGCAGGGGAGCCGGCAGCAATCCAGGCACAAGATTTCGCTATTGGGCACTGATCGCACTTAGGGCTTCTCGCAGTGCAGACGAGTGCACCTAACTCCATCGTTGCTGCCGCCCACTTTGCGCCTTCGCCAGGAATGAGTTCACGCGCCATATCTCGTTCGTAATGGGAGAGACTCGCCTTTGGTGATTCAACTCCGGTAACCGCGCGAGCGAAGAGCCTTCTGATATTTACATCTAGCACGAGAGCCGGTTCACCGTAGGCGAAAGCTGCGATTGCGGCAGCGGTGTACTCACCCACACCAGGAAGTGATTGCAGTTCAGCTACATCGCGGGGCACAAGGCCGTTAAAGCGTGAGGTGATCTCTTTCGCGCTCTCGTGGAGGCGCATTGCGCGACGGGGATAACCGAGGCGACCCCATGCTGTAATCACATCAGATTGTTTTGCATTAGCTAAGTCAGCGGGCGTTGGCCAACGCTCCATCCATTCAATCCACTTAGGCAGTACTCGAATGACAGGAGTCTGTTGAAGCATAAATTCGCTCACCATCACGCCCCAGGCATCGCTCTTGCGCCACGGAAGGTCGCGAGCGTTCTCATCAAACCAGCGAAGAATCTCTTCCTGCATAGTTAACCGGCCGTCATAGTTATTGAATCTTCACCTTTGCGATCGCCTGCTCAAGGCGAGCGACCTCCATGATCTCAATGCCAGGAATCTTTAAATCACTTCCGGCAGGAACCATCGCGCGCTTAAATCCCAGACGAGCTGCCTCTGTGATGCGCTGTGTAACGCCAGTTACTTTGCGAATCTCGCCAGCAAGGCCAACCTCACCGACGGCTACTAAATCTGCAGGAAGTGCTAGACCCTTCGCCGCCGATGCAACAGAGAGCGCAACTGCCAAATCTGCAGCGGGCTCCGTAATCTTCATGCCGCCAACAGTTGCAACATAGACATCGCGACCAGAGAGGCGAATCTGGGCACGTAGTTCGAGTACTGCCAGTGTCATGGATGTGCGGGCATTATCGAGACCTGATGTCACGCGACGAGCATTGCCGTAATCGCGACCCTCAGAGACGGGGGTACCCACAAGAGATTGAACCTCGGCAAGTAGTGGGCGCTTGCCCTCAAGTGCAACAGTGACGCAGGTTCCAGGCACTGGTTCGCTATGACGGGTTGTGAAGAGCCCGGTTGGATCAGTAAGAGAGGTAATTCCATTCTCATTCATATCGAAGCAGCCAACTTCATCAGAGGCGCCAAAACGATTCTTGATTGCGCGGATGAGGCGGAGTCTGCTGTGGCGTTCACCCTCAAAGTTAAGAACAACATCGACGATATGTTCGAGAAGACGAGGACCGGCGATACTTCCATCCTTTGTCACATGGCCGACGAGAACGATGGTGATATTTCGTTCCTTTGCAATGCGGATCAGTGATGCTGCAATCTCACGCACTTGAGTGACGCCACCAGGTGCGCCATCAACAGCGCTACTAGAGATTGTTTGAATGGAGTCGATGATGAGAAGTTCTGGTTTAACCTGATCAATATGTGCAATGACGGCACCGAGATCCGTCTCAGCTGCGAGCCACAAATTAGGGTCAATTGCATCAAGGCGCTCGGCGCGAAGTCGGACTTGTGAGGCTGACTCTTCACCACTGATGTAGAGCGTGGTAATTCCCATCTTCGCACTTGCAGCTGTTACGGAGAGAAGGAGAGTGGACTTACCAACACCCGGCTCACCAGCTAAGAGGATTGCTGCGCCAGGTACAAGTCCGCCACCAAGAACGCGATCAAGTTCGCTGACGCCGCTTGAACGCGCACGTGCTCTTTCAACGCTGACCTCACCGATGGGTTGTGCTGGGGCGCTAACGCTTCCTGCGACTAAAGACTGTTTCTTCGGCGCGGCGATCTCTTCCACGCTGCCCCATGCTTGGCATTCGCCACATCGGCCTACCCATTTAGCGCTCGTCCAGCCGCACTCGACGCAGCGGAATGGATCTTTTGGAGCAGTATTTGTCTTGGCCACGCGTTAGAGCCTAGCCGTTAGCGCGGTCACTCTGACCGGCCTGCACCGTCGCAGGGTGGATGATGAAGAGTGGAAGGTTTCGCTTCGCAGACTCTTCACGAGTAAGGCGGAGCGCCTCCATGCGGGCATCGCAGTACTCCTTGAGAATCAAGTAAGCCTCGGGGCTCATCAACTTCTCGAGTTCGACGCGGTTAGAGAGATAGACCGGGTCTGCTCCAACGTGGGCCTCGGTATTTGAAGTGCAGTACCAATCGAAATCTAAGCCGCCTTCGCCCCATGCAAGGCGCTCATACTCACCAATGACGGTGATGCTCTGAGTGCGATCGCCGATCTCGCGATGTTCAAAGCTTCTGCGAATCGGAAGCTGCCAACAAACATCTGGCTTGGTATCAACAAAGTGGAGATCAAGTTTTGGAGCGAGATGATGGAGTACACAACCGAATGATCCGGTGTAACCAGGTGCTTCATGCCCGACGCGGTTAAGAAAGATGCACGAACCATCGACCATGCGAGTCTTACGATCTTTATCGAGACCAACTTCAGAGATTCTTAACTTCTTACCTGGCTTGTCAGGTTGCGCCTCATCGAAGTACTGCCACATATCGCGGGTGAGATTCTTCGCGATCGCCTCAACGTGCGCTTCATCTTTCTCATCGGTGTAATAAGCGCCATCGGAGCAACATCCTGCATCGGGCTTATCTGCATCGACTCCGCAACATCCGCTGCCATAGATACATGTGTAATTAGAGGTGAGCCAGGTGAGGTCGCACTTGTAGAGCTCCTCAGGTGCGAGGGGGTCAACGAACTCGACCCAATCTCTCGCAAATCCTTCTTTTACATCTGGCATAGTGCGAGAGCCTAGAGGCTAATCCGAGGGAACGCACATCTTTCCCAGTCCACATGAAGGCGCTTTAGGTAGACTTCAAGGTATGGGCAATCAGGGTGCAAGTAAGTGTGTAGGAATCATTGGCGTGGGCAATATGGGAGAGGCTCTCTTAGCTGCCCTCATCTCTGCCGGCCAGTCACCCTCCGCCATCTGCTTCGCTGAGAAGCGGGACGATCGTGCGTTGGAGATCTCCACAAAGTATGGGGCGCAACGCAAGGAGCTCGAAGCATTAAAGGCATGTGATGTCATCCTGCTCGTCGTTAAGCCGCAGGACCTTGGCACAACCCTCGGGGCGCTCAACCTTACAGAGCCTAAGTCGCTCATCTCATTTATCGCCGGAAAGAAGATTGCGGCCATTGAAGGTGCGCTCGCTCCAGGCTCATCAGTGATTCGGGTAATGCCAAATACTCCAGCTCTCATTGGTAAGGGGATGTCGGCACTCTCACGCGGAACCCATACAACCGATGCTGATATGGAGTTCGCACTTCACTTCTTACGCGCCGCCGGCAGAGCCGTTGAGGTCTCTGAGGATGCGCAAGATGCAGTCACCGCAACAAGTGGATCAGGGCCCGCCTACTTCTTCGCCTTCGTTGAAGCGATGATTAACGGTGCAACAAACCTCGGGTTACCTGCAGAAGTTGCGACAGAGTTAACGGTGCAGACGATTATTGGCGCAGCGGGAATGCTCGAGCAATCTGGAAAAGATGCAAAGACGCTTCGAGAGAATGTGACTAGTCCCAACGGAACAACTGCTGCTGCGCTCGCTACCTTTGGTGAACTTAACCTCACATCTATCGTCTCTCAGGCGATGAACTCTGCTGCAAAGCGATCGGAAGAGTTATCTCAGTGAAGAGAGCTGCTCTTCTCTCGGTTCTGCTTCTCTTAGCTCCTTCAACCGCGCAGGCGAAGGTCTCCTCAATAACGATTGCTAAGCCAATCGCTGAGGGACGCTTCTCAGATGGTGCAGGCGATCAAGTATCGGCTCTGCTCAGTGATGCACGTGGTCCAATAGTTATTGGCACCGTCGAAGGTGCTCCTGCCGAGTGGCTTTCTGCTGCAAAGCTTGGTGGCACAGATGGATTCATCACCCATTTCTCTTTTGCAGGGCTTCCAACGTGGAGCCTCCGATTAGGTACTACAACGGATGACATTGCAACTGCAGCAGTCGTTGCGAAGAGTGGCGAGATCTGGGTTGTAGGGAGTACTGCGCCAGCTCGTGAGTTAAATACTCTGATCGTCTGGGAAATTTCAGCGACCGGTGCGCTTCTCAATACTTTTCAAACGTCAGCAACTGGCGTTATCTACCCGCACTCCATTGTGGAGAGCGCCTCCGGATTCACCATCGCTGGGGAAGATTTTTATACAACGATGACTAGTGCCGGAGTATTTTCACCGTTAAAGATTGTTACATATAAAGCTGCAACGCCAGCGAAGTTGCTCTCCTTCAAAGGTACGACTTACTCCTGGCGTATCTACACGGGTAAAGGTCCGCTCATTGGAATCCCAACATTTAAGCCGAAGAGTGCACAGACGATTTATTACAAAGTCTTG
>CANGCW010000020.1 GCA_947452525.1 Actinomycetota bacterium | reverse complement strand
CTCTCTTCCACGAGATGAAGAGTTGGGGAGAGTACACACCCGAGACAATCGAACGCGGTGCGCTCAACTTTATTACGCCAGAGATCACTAAGGCATCTTCAGCTGAGGTTAAAAGCGGAGTGGTTGTCACAACTGCACTTCCATGGAACACAGTGAGTGGACCTGATAATCATAAGCCTGCTCTTCATTACATGACAGAGATGGGAGATCACGATGAGTATCAGCCTCTCTGCAACAAAGACTTCATTGGTGTTGATTACCATGGGAAGGCGGTCTCGCACCTAGATGCGATGACACATATTGCATTCGACGATAATTTATTTGGTGGCGTTAGCTCAAAGGCATCTGTTACCTCACTTGGTTCCTCTTGGGCGACTGTCGATAAGTTCGGTGGCATTGTCTCGCGCGGCGTACTTCTTGATATCGCGCTCTTTGAAAGTAAAGAGTGGATTGAACCCGGTACTGCAGTTCATAAGTCGGATGTACTCGCGATGGAAGAGAAATTTGGTTTCACAATTGGTCAGGGCGATGTTGTACTTCTGCGCAGTGGTCACTTTGCTCGTCGCGAAAAGCTAGGTGTCTGGGACCCATCCGATTTCTCAGCTGGATTTCACGTTGATGTCATGGATCTCTTTAAAGAGCGCAAAGTGAGTGTTATCGGTGCTGACGGCGATAGCGACTGCCGACCATCTCCTGTTGCAGATATTCACTCACCTATTCACGTACTTGCGCTTCCAGGTCTTGGAATTCCACTTCTGGATAACTTGCAGTTGGAGCCACTCGCTGCACAGTGCAAGAAGGAATCACGTTGGACCTTCCAATTTGTCATCGCACCCCTCGTTGTTCCGCGTGGAACAGGATCACCTGTTAATCCATTGGCAATCTTCTAATGGCCTTCAAGGTTGGGCTCTCATCCGATCTTAGTAACGGTGCCGATGGCTTTTCGTGGGGCAATATCGCGATTGAAGAATTAGCACCGCTCTCGTGGGAATTTCTTCAACCAACAGGTTCGAATTTTCAGGCTGATGTCGTTCGAGGTTTCGACGCGATCGCATTTACCGGTCCTGGTGTTGTTACTGATTCATTTCCAGCACCTGAAGAGTCACCACTGATCATCGCCCGGTTCGGAGTGGGCTACGACAATATCGATCTCGATGCCTGCACCCGAGCCGGTACCGCGCTAACCATTACTCCGGATGGATCTAAGAAACCTGTTGCTACTGCTGCGTTGATGATGGTTCTCTCGACGATGCATCGCCTAGTGGCAAAGGATGCACTGGCCCGCGCCGGTGGTTGGGATAAGCGTCTGCACGGTTTAGGCCAAGGGCTTAACGGCAAGACTGTTGCCACAATTGGTTTAGGAAATATCGCGACTGAGTTCTTTAGATTGATTGCGCCATTCGATTGTGAGCGGATCGCCTGCGATCCGTGGAAGAACCAAGAAGAGGCCTCTCAACATGGCGTGACTCTTTATCCGCTTGACGAGGTTATGAAGAGAGCGGATGTGGTTGTTGTTATGGCAACACTCACTCCAGAGACCCGTCACATGATTGGTGCATCGCAACTTGCCTTGATGAAGTCCAACGCCATCATCGTTAATATCTCGCGCGGTCCCATTATTGATGAGAGCGCTCTCGTTAAAGTACTTACTGATGGCGCAATCGCCGGTGCTGGGTTAGATGTATTTGAAGTTGAACCAGTACTGAAAGATAACCCGCTACTCGCACTAGATAATGTCATCGTGACACCTCACAACATAGCGTGGACCGATGAGCTCGCCTACAACATGGGCAGCAGCGCATTCAATTCAATCAGGACAATCGCGCGTGGTGAGATACCGACCTTCGTCGTCAATAAGGATGTTCTCACCACTCCGCAATTCCTATCTAAGTTGGAGCGATTGAAGTGAGGGATAGAACCTTTCGCGTTGCAGTCATTGGCTTAGGCGCAATTGGTCTACCTGTGGCGGTAAATCTTGCAAAGGCCGGGGTGGATACGCAGGTATGGAATAGGAGTGATGCAGCTCCACAACAGGCAGTAGAAGCAGGTGCTGTCCGCGTTGCCAACCTAGCTGATATCGATGCACGCATCGTTCTTACCGTTCTACCGGATCTGCCCCAAGTGATTGACGTTCTCGAAGCCGGACTTCGTTCAGCCCTCAGGAGCGGAGACATTCTCGTCGTTATGGGTACGGTCTCACCCGTTGCCGTTGTACAACTTGGTGAAGAGCTTAAGAAGATTGGCGTGGAACTTCTTGATGCGCCTGTCAGTGGCGGCGATGTGGGTGCGTGGGCAGCGAATCTCTCCATCATGGTAGGCGGGGATGCACAAGTTCTTGATCAGGTTCGACCTACCTTTGAAAAGATTGGTTCGACGATTCGCTACCTTGGTCCGCTTGGTTCTGGTGAGATGGCAAAGGCTTGTAATCAGGTCGTCGTAGCGGTGACTCTCAGCGCTTTGGCAGAAGCGATTACCCTGGGACGAAAAGCGGGCCTCGATACCGAAGTGCTGCTAGATATCCTCGCCGGAGGCCTTGCCGGCTCTCAAGTTCTCAACGTAAAGCGTCCGAAGTTTGAGGCTGATGATTATCAGCCAGGTGGCTCCGCCGCCTTCCAACTGAAAGATTTGAATTTTGCCCTAGAAGCTGGTGCATCAACTGGCACTGCTATGCCGATTACTGCTGAGGTCACAAAGTTATTTGAGGCCCTTATTGCTAACGGCGATGGCGCACTTGATCACAGCGGAATCATCCGCGAAATTCAACGCCGCAGTAATTAGCCCCGAGCGACGATATTGATTAGCTCTTCCCCGCTAGCAAATCGAGCAATCTGATCTTCCACCAGCTTCTTTCCGCGGCGATTAAAGGCTGTGGAGTCGCCACCGACATGAGGCGCAATGATGCAGTTCTTTGCACTCCAGAGTGGATGTCCCGCAGGAAGCGGTTCAGGGTCAGTTACATCTAGACCTGCTGTAATACGGCCACTATTGAGTTCGGCAATTAACGCCTCAGTATTGATGATTGGCCCACGTGCCACATTAACAATAGTTGCGCCATCTTTAAGAAGTGCCAATCGACGTGCATCGAATAAATCTTTACTTTCAGCATTAAGCGGGAGAACAAGAATGACAATATCAAGGCTGGGTAGCGCGGAATCCAATTGATCCATCGTCTTTGCGCCATCTTTACCGGAACGCGAGAAACCAACCACTTCGACATCAAAGGATGAGAGATATCCAGCCAGTGTCTGACCGATAGAGCCCCAGCCCACGATTCCAATTCGGGTATCGCTAAAAGATGGATATCGCTTGTGCGCCCATTCACCTTTCGCTTGTGCCACCATGAAATCCGCAAAGCCTCGGCGAGCAGTGATTGCCAAGCCAATCGCTAATTCAGCGGTAGAAGCATCGTGCACGCCACGTGCGTTACAGAGCACAGATTCAGGAATGAGATATTCAATCGCGTCGTCATATCCCGCGTTAGGCAATTGCATTACCTGCATCTTTGGCATTTTACGAGAGTGCTCTAGCGCCAACTTCCCACCCATGTAAGCCGGGACATAGAAGGTGATCTCAGAGAGATCCTCATCGGTTGCCGTTAGAAGATCTGTCGTTGCAGGCGATAACCGTTTTACATTTGCAGGTACTTCCAGGTCATCCCATTGCGACCAGATCACGATTGACATCTGGCAAGGATACTTGGTTCATTGTGAATATAAGAGTTTCCAAAGAAAAAGGTGGACTCGGTTTCCCAAGTCCACCCACCCCTTTAGTTCTTATAATTTAATTATCACCGAGGTGATAGCCAGTTGGGCATACCGGATCAATTGCGTGAACAATGCGTGTGCCAACACCAGCCTTAGAGCAATGAATTGTTGTTGCTTTTTTAGCCTTAGCTGTTGCAGGCGCAGGTACGAGGCGGGTAACAAATACATCGCCTGGTTGTGCAACAGGGCGCATGCTGCCTGTGAGAATTGGCGAGAAGCCGAAGCCGCCCTTACTTGTAAGAATAGATGGTGTGACTACTGCAAGGATTGCAAAGCCCACGAGGATGGCGCGACGGAGGGGTCGAGAGGCCTTAGTGGTGTTGGCCTTCGATCCCGAGCTCGTCGTTGCGCTGGTGGACATGGATCCAAAGTAGGTAGCGAACCTCTCGCGAACCTCACGTGTGAATCTGTTGGAGCATACATTCGGCTGAGGAGTCCTTTTCGTAGAGACAGTAGCGTCCATTGGCGCATACGCTTAGACCTCACTTCAAACGAGAGGATAGATTGCAAATGTCTCACGACGGCAAGCGAGTCTTAGTTCTCGATGACAACCAAGATATCCGGGACCTCATCATCCATATCTTGGATGCAGCAGGTTTCCATGTCTTCTCTGCAGCTGATGGCGAGAGCGCCCTCGGCATCCTCAACGTTAGCCCCGTAGATCTCGTTCTCCTCGATGTAATGCTTCCTGGCATGTCTGGCATTGATGTCCTCCGAGAAATTCGTACCGGTAAGAACAAGAAGTTGCATGAAGTTCCTGTCATGATGATTACTGCAAAATCGGGCACAACCGATATCGATGAGGCATTGGCAATCGGAGCTAACTCTTACATCGTGAAGCCATTTAGAGGTCAGAACCTCCGCGAGAAGATTGATGCCCTCCTCTCCACCGAGAGCAATTAAAGATTCAGTTTCTGCTTTAAATGATTACATTTACATACTTGAGAGAAAGAGGAGTGATGAAGAGTAAAGGGATAGCTATCGCAATCGCATCTGTGTTGATTGCCTCATTTAGTGTTACCAGTTCCCATGCAGCTACTAAGAATCCCTATGGAGATTCTGCTGTGGATCCAGCACCTGCAAATGCAGTTATTCTCACGCTCTCTAAGGGTGCTAAGTCCACTACCTATACCTTCTCCCAATTGAAGGCGATGAAGAGCAAGACGATCTCTATCTACGAACCATTCGTCAAAGTCCGGCAATCATTCACGGTTATTCCACTTGCTGATCTGTTCAAGAAGGTTTCGATCTCTGGGAAGGATATGGTCCAGACAATCGCACTGAATGATTACATCTACTCCAATACCGCCGCCGACTTCACCGGCGCCAGTGGCTACCTCGCAATCGCGCGAAACGGGAAAGTTATTCCGTATAACCAGGGTGGCCCAATCCGCATAGTCTTCCCTGATGGAAGTAAGTGGTCGAAGTTCCTCGATCCATGGAATTGGTCGCTCAATAAGTTGGTTGTTAAGTAAAGAGCGGTTTCACCATTAAGGCACTGGATCTGGGAAGGAGTAATCAATGGCAATCTCTGCCTCGTCTGATATTTCGAAAGTGACGAGATTCAAAATCACGCGAGCCCAGATTGTTGTGGCCCTACTGGCCTTTACCTCCCTGCTCGGCCTAGGCATCTCCTCTCAAATCAGCTCGCATTCTTCGATTCAACAGGCTGTGGTGCTCACTAATGCGGAGACGCCAGCGGCAAACATCATCTTCGCCCAGCGCGAAACACTCGTGTACACAACTCGCTTAGCTCAGTGGAGCAATGGTGGTCTCCCCCGCCGTGATGTTCAGATCGCTCGAAGTCTGCTCACCCAACGTTTGCACGTGGTCGATTCCTCTGGTTCCTCCGTCTTCGCTAGAGCAACTCCTGGATTTGTCGCCGCTCTGGCTGCCGCGGACTCAGTGGTTGCCAGCACCGTTCCTGGAATCCTTCCCGAATCAATGCATGCTTCTATCCAGACAAAAGTCGGACCTGTTATCGATCAAATCATCTACGAGGCACGCCAAGTTGTCGTGCAGTACCAGCAGAGCGTAGATGATGAACTCCGCAAGAATGCAAAGGCCACCGCAGATCGCGATAACCGTAATCTTCTCTTCCTCTATCTCTTCGTTCTCTTCGGTGGAATCTTCTTGGCTTGGAATGCGGCGACCAACATCCGAACCTACCGCCAGGCACGCCTATCTATGAGTGAAGAGAGTCGCCGCCTCGATGATCTCATTGCTCAGCTCGAAGAGACCAAGAACACCGTTGCTCAACTTCAGGATTTGAATGAGGCGAAGAATGCCTTTATCTCTACAGTCAACCACGAACTTCGAACACCTTTGACATCAATCATCGGTTACATCGACGTGATGAAGGACATGGGAACCGATGACAAGAAGAAGGTCGATGACTACCTAAATGTACTAGACCGCAATGCGAATATTCTCCTGAATCTCGTTGAGAGCATGCTCTCTCTCAGCAAGATTGACTCCGGAAATGAAAAGGTTCCCCTTCACCGCGTGGATGTTGTTCAGGCCCTTGATAACACTGTCTTTGTTATGAAGCCAGCGACTGAAAAGTCCAATATCCATATCTCCCTTAATGTGACTCGTCGCGAGAATTACTTTGTTCAGGGTGATGCGGGACAAATAAACCAGGTCATGGTTAATCTCCTTGGCAATGCCATCAAATTCAGCCCTAATAATTCTCGTATTGATGTAACTCTGGATCACCTGCAATACGAACCAAATATGGATATGGTCCGAATTCGCTTCACCGACCACGGCATCGGAATTCCTGCCGAGGATATTGGAAAGCTCTTTACCCGTTTCTTCCGAGCAAAGAATGCGATGGCAGAGCAATACCCAGGTACTGGTTTAGGACTGGCAATTGTGCAACAGGTTGTAGCACGGCATGGCGGAAAAATATCAGTTCAATCCGAGGTAGGAGTAGGAACAACCATGACAGTAGAACTTCCCGTATACCTAACTGAAGAAGATGCGTTAATTATGACGCGACGAGAAGGAATGCTCATACGCGCAATTATGAAGTTTAAATCCGCTAGTGCGGAGAACGCCAAAAAGGTCACTCACGATATTGGTGGCACCCTTGGCTTTTACGGATTCGAGCAACTTGGTGAAGATATCTTGGAGTTCTCGCGTGAACTAGATACAGAACCTAGATTAGGTAGGCAAGAGATTGAATTACGGCTAGCGGGTTTCCTGAGTATTCTTGAAAGTACACTCGACGAAGTTCGTAAGGAGAAGTTATGAACGAGACGATTTTAGTTGTGGACGATAATGAAGATATTCGTTTCTTCGTCCGCAATGCGCTAGAAGCTGATGGCCTCAAGGTGATTGAGGCCGAGAATGGTGATCAAGCGATTGCGGCATTTGAATCGCATAAGCCAGATTTGATTATTCTGGATCTTTCCATAGGCCATCCAGATGGATTCGAGGTCTGCAGAACAATTCGACGGAACTCCATAGTTCCTATCATCATGCTTACCAGTCGCGATGAAGAGATGGATGAGGCGATGTGTCTCGCTGTTGGCGCCGACGACTACATCACAAAGCCAGTCTCCGGGCGCATTCTTACCCTTCGCGTCAGCACGCAATTACGCCATCGCGCGATCCAGGCGACGCGTGTTAGTAATACCATCACAGCTGGACCGCTATCGCTTAATACTGAGACTCGCGAACTTACCGTTAATGAGAACGTTTGCTCACTGACAAAGACTGAATATGACTTCCTATATCTCCTTATTGAGAACCCCAAGCGAATCTTTACCCGCGAACAGATTGCGGAAGCGATTGATACCTCACTTGAATTTTCAAATGATCACCAGCTCGACACTCATGCTTCACGTTTACGTATGAAGATAAAGAACACTGGTGGAGTTCGCGTTCTTCACTCTGTGCGAGGGGTCGGCTACCGCCTACTTAGCAATTGACCTTATCTCTTAAGGTATGTGACGTGTTCGACCGAGGTCTGAACCGATTCCAATTTTCTGTAGTTACGTAGTTGGTCTTCCGGGTTCGTGAGTAGTTTCTCACCAGCACAAAGTTTTATTGGTGATACCGCCAAATGGAGTTCGTCCAATAGCCCGAGCTCTATAAATTGCCGTAAGGTCGATGCTCCTCCGCCGACGCGGACATCGTTTCCATTGGCTGATTCCAAAGCCAGCGCGTGCGCTCTCTCAACTCCCTCGGTGATGAAGTGAAAAACTGTTCCATTTCCGAAATGAATCGATTCGCGCGGGTAGTGAGTTAACACGAAGACAGGGTGCTTAAAGACTGGCTCTTCGCCCCACCATCCGCGCCAATTCTCTTCGCCCCATTTACCGCGAACAGGTCCGAACATATTGCGGCCCAAGATTGATGCGCCGATATTGGAAAAGCCTCGAGTGACGAAGTCGTTATCTTTTCCGACCTCGCCGCCCTCGTTTCCAAACTGTTCCCTAAAGGCCTTAGTTGGAAAGACCCAGCCGTGCAATGGCATGCCGCCCTCACCCATTGGATTCTCCAGGGATTGATTAGGTCCAGCCATATAGCCATCTTCAGAGATTGAGATATTGAGAGCGACGAACTTGGTCATAGCAGAATCCTAGACAGGAAAGCAGAATCGTGGGCAGAAACTATCCTTCTAATCGATTAGCGCATTGCGGTATAGATATCGCCCAACTGATTGACCACCGCAAGTTGAGTGCCATCATTATTTGTAGCAACTCCTGACCAATTTCCCTCCCCGAGCGAAGACTGCTCAAACCAAGTGGCTCCGTAATCTGATGATACGAATACATGCCCCGGAGCAATCGACTCAAACGAAGCGGAGGTAGCCGCAATAACTACAGATCCATCTGAACTCGAAGAGATTGAGCTCCAAAATCCCGTACCTGCGGAGGTTTGTGGAGCCCAAGTGACTCCAGAGTCCGTAGACGAATAAATTTCTCCATTAAAGCCTGAACTAGTTGCATATACATACGAACCATCGGCACTCAAGGCAAATTGCTGCAAATATAAACCGGCAGTTGAGATTTCTGGGCTCCATGTGACGCCGTAGTCGTATGAGGCATTTACTACAAATGAACTATCGGTTGCTAATACAAAGTGTCCATCGGAACTCGCTGCGATGTTGAAGTAAGAAACGCTAAAGGTGCTTTGCGCCCAAGTGACTCCCGAGTCGTTCGATGTGTATAGGTGGTTACTCATGTCGGTAGCTACTAAATGAACTCCATCAGCGCTCATAATTGCATAATTCCAATATTGTGCAGAGTATGAACGAGTAGGAATTGTCCAAGTCTGACCATAATCATTTGAAAGGAAAATTCCTTCCTGACTGCCAGTGCCAAGGAAATCAACAGCGACAATCTTTTGACCGCTAGTACTCACGTCCAGTGACGTCCACTGCGAGATACTTGGTGTTGAATCGACAGGAGTGCGATCGTCCCACGTCACTCCGTAATCATTGGTTGCGTAAAGATGACCATCATATGCAGAGGCGATCATAAATTGCCCACTAGAACTTGAAGCAATCTGCTTCCAACCTGGCGCGCCAGCGGAAACACGATCGGTCCAAAGTAAAGCTGATGGATTGATTCGGGGATTTGCTGAGGAATCCGTTTCAGTTGTAACAGAGCGGCTTGCTGCTGATGTCTCTGATTGACCATCGACACTTACAGCTGAGATGTTAAAACTGTAAGAGGTGCTGCCTGTCAATCCCGTGATAACGAGAGTATCTCCTCGTTGTAATGCTAATTTAGCCGTCTTGCCGCTGGTTAGATTCTTCACCAGGTAATAACCGATGGGTGAATCTGCATTTTCACGCGTCTTCACTCTTAGTTCTATGGTGGAATATCCTGTTGCTGCGGCGCTTTCGATAATAGGTTGACCTGGAATTCTTACAACTCGAGAATAGTTACTTGTTACCTGATACTTAAGGCAACTTGACCTAATTAATTGATATGAAAAAGCAAAATTCTTAGAGGAACATATGCGAAGGTGCGCGTCACTGGTGGTGCCAGTGATTGTTCCGTCTGAACGAAGCATGTGCCAGTTTGCACTCAGGCTTCCTTTTGGACACGCGGTTTGAGTGGCTTTGAGGAGCGAGGCGTTGTGGCTTATTTCGTTTGTGCACGTTACTAGATTGGTTTGCGCAGCAGCATGTGCGATGGACGCTCCGAAAGTTCCACTAAATCCAAGAAGAAGTGCCAAGACGAGCGGAATAAGCCCCCGATTTTTCATGTGCAATTGTGGCATGCGGTTTACCGCGATTTGATGTTAATTGCGACAGCGCTTTCTTAAATGTGATAATCGCCTGATGTAATCAATCCGGCAATGGCAGGATCGTGAATCTCTGAAACATTGTGAGCGGATTTCCGGAAGCTATTTAGAACTGGCGCGCTTGAAGGGATTCGAACCCCTAACCTTCTGATCCGTAGTCAGATGCTCTATCCGTTGAGCTACAAGCGCCGGTTGAGATGTGAATAGTACCTTCTTACCCCTCATCTCCAAAAATCACTACGTATTTGAGCCAATTTCAAGCAATTTGGCCCATTCAACCTCTTTCACTCGAGGCTTTCCAAGTGGTTCTCCCTTAGCAACCTCGGAACTGTTGATTGCGCTCCAGCCCGCCTGGTCAATAAGCAGGTGGTCCGTGGGAATGAGATCCGTTATATCGCCAGCAACTTTCGGGCTCTTCAAATCTTCGACGATTAACTTTACGACGTCGCTGGCATCACTCTTATTTGTGCCGATAACACCTGATGGTCCGCGCTTTGCCCAACCGACGGTGTAGATATTACTCTCGACAACACGGCCTTCATCATTCGCAATACGACCGCGTTCGAAAATTACCCCCGGAATCTCTGCACTCTCGTAACCAATTGCTGAAATGACAAGTGAGCAAGGAATCGAATAGGTCTTACCTGTTGCGACGACTTTGCCGCCTTGAATCTCATTAATTCCGAAGATAACTTCCTCAACTTTTCCGTTGCCCTTGATCTCAAGTGGTGTCGAAAGGAAACGGAACTCCATCTCACGATCGTGACCTGAGATTGGATGCTCTGCGATCAAGCGCCATGCTTCGAGATTGGATGCGAGATGCTTCTCGAGCACTTCGCCATATTCGGCAACTGCGCGCTCGTGTGCCGCAGATACTTCTGAGGCATCGATACGGACATCGGTATGTTCTAACTTTGGGAGCTCACGGAGCTCAGGTGCGGTAAAGGCTGCATGCTCCACGCCGCGACGACCAGCTATAAAGACTTTACGGATTGAACTCGCATGTAGTGCCTTCAGCGCATGGTCAGCGGTATCGGTTGAATCGAGTTCGGAAGGATTGAGCGCCAACATGCGCGCGCAATCCATCGCAACGTTTCCTGCTCCAATGACCACCGCAGTTGTGCCATTGAGATTTACTGGAATATTTGTGAAATCAGGATGTCCGTTATACCAAGGGACAAATTCTGCTGCAGAGAGTGAACCTGGAAGATCCTCGCCAGGAATTCCCAACTTCTTTCCGAGGGACGAACCGGTACAGAGAACGACAGCGTCGTAGCGAGCGGTGAGATCAGCCAAGTGAATATCGCGACCGAGTTCGACATTTCCAAAGAGTCTGAAGTTAGCTTCAGCGGCGACCTTCTCAAATACCTTGGAGACGCTCTTAATCTTTGGGTGATCGGGTGCAACACCTGAACGAACCAGCCCCCACATTGTTGGGAGGCGTTCAATCAAGTCGATGGAGAAGGTGAGGTCATCGCTCTGTAAAGATTGAAGAGCCTGCGCTGTGAAGTATCCGGCCGGGCCAGCTCCAACAATTGCAACTTTGTAGTGAGGCAAATTCTCATCCGAATCTCTCTAGGGCCGCCGCTTACATCAGTGCGACTTCAATGGTGGGGAGTTTACCCGACCCCTTTCTTGGCGTGAAGTCATCGCCAACCTCTCTTGAAATACACACTTTCCCTCTACTTTGCGGAGTAAGGGGCAGACCTCACCTTAAACCCTCACTTACCCCATAGGCTCGCAAAAAAAAGCGGAGAGGTTCGTTCTTCGCCGTAGAGGCTCTACAACTAAGAGTGGGAATCGTGAACTATGCATGAGGTTGAGAAAATTCTCGTTGTCGATGACAACGCTGATATTCGCCATCTCGTCGTCTTCCTTCTAGAGCTTGAGGGCT
>CANGCW010000019.1 GCA_947452525.1 Actinomycetota bacterium | reverse complement strand
TCAAAGCCGCTCTGCTTACGTTCTTCTTGAACGGCGCGGATAATCTCGCGAACAACTCCTGCCTCAAGCAGCTCTGGAGTGAGTTCGAGATCGAGTGCAATGCTCTCGCCGGAGTGAGAAGCAACTGACCAGCCACTCTTAGGGGTCTCCGTAATAACGAGGTCCTCGAGGGTGAGTGTTGCTACTGCACCCGCTCCATAAGTCAGTTCGGATGAACCAGATGCGCGCAATACAGCAACGAGAGCTGCGGCATCTGCAGATGCGATTGCCTTGGCTATTGGCTGAACGTCGGCACCATATTTGGCACCAATACTCTTGAAGTTCGCCTTAATAGAGACATCAACTAAATCTGCATCTGCGGAGGCGAGATCATCCATATCGAGAACGTTGAGTTCTTCAGCGATATGCGAACGAATTTCAGAATCCATCGACTGCCAGCCTGGCGCGGCAACTAGTGCGCGACCAAGAGGTTGGCGAATCTTTACTTTGGACTCCGCTCGTGCAGCACGACCGAGTTCAACAAGTCTGCGAGAAAGACCAACGCTCTGTGAGAGTTTGGCATCGATAAGGGATGCATCACTCACTGGGAAAGAAGTGAGGTGTACCGATTCACTCTCGCCGATTTCAGCCAGACGGATGAGGCTCTGCCAGACATGCTCGGTGATAAATGGAATCATCGGAGATAGAAGCTGCGTCAGGTTTTTAATACAGTAGTAGAGAGTAGAGAGGGCGAGCGCCTCGCCATCCCAGAAGCGTCGACGTGAACGACGGACATACCAATTCGATAAATCATCGATGAAGTCAGCAAGCAACTGACCTGCAGATTGCGAATCAAAGTTGAGGTAGGCCTCATCGACCTTCGCAATGAGATTATGCAATTCAGAGATGATCCAGCGATCCATCGTTGGGAGGTCTGCAGATGCAGGGGAGAAGGTTGGGTCTACTTCAAATGAAGAGGCGTTTGCATAGAGAGCAAAGAAGGAGACGGTATTCCAGTAGGTGAGGAGAGTCTTACGCACAACTTCACCGAGTGCATCATGACCCACGCGACGGGCAGACCACGGTGAACCTGCGGCAAGCATGTACCAACGGACTGCATCTGCGCCATGCTGATCCATCAATGGAATTGGTTCGAGAACATTGCCGAGGTGCTTACTCATTTTCCGGCCATCCTTATCGAGGATGTGGCCGAGACAGAGGACGTTCTCATAAGAACTCTTATCGAAGACGAGAGTTCCAATGGTCATGAGCGTGTAGAACCAACCACGAGTCTGATCAATTGCCTCTGCGATGAAGTTCGCTGGGTATGCAGCCTTAAAGGCCTCAACTGATCCCTCTTTATGCGGATAGCCCCATTGAGCGAATGGCATCGCGCCTGAATCGAACCAGCAATCGATCACTTCAGGAACGCGCCGCATCTCCACGGCTACGCCAGTGATCTTGCATTCTTCACAAGGAATAGCGATCTCATCCACGAATGGGCGATGAGGCTCTGTTGAACGAACATCGCGGCCTGCAAGGTCAGAGAGTTCCGCTAATGAACCAACGCAACGGTAGTGGTTCTCATCGCAACGCCAGATTGGGAGCGGTGTACCCCAGTAACGATTTCGCGAGACTGCCCAATCGATATTGTTATTGAGCCAATCGCCGAATCGCCCAGTCTTAATCGTCTCTGGATACCAATTCGTCTTCTCATTCTCGGCAAGGAGTTGCTCCTTGATAGCCGTGGTGCGGATATACCAAGAAGGTTGTGCGTAATAGATAAGTACGGTGTGGCATCTCCAGCAGTGTGGGTAGGAGTGCTCGTACTGTGTGTGCTTAAACATAAGGCCGCGAGCTTTGAGATCCTTGATAAGAATTTTGTCTGCATCTTTGAAGAACTCTCCGCCAACCATGCCGACAGAGGAGATGAATCTTCCGTCTGGTGCGATGGGATTAACAACGGGTAGGCCGTAGCTCTTACAAATCAGGAGGTCGTCTGCACCAAATGCAGGTGCCTGGTGCACGAGTCCAGTTCCATCTTCAACGGTGACATAGTCAGCGAGAACGATGAAGTGGGCATCAGGAATTTCGATTAAATCAAAGGGACGGGCATAGGTTGAGCGCTCAAGCTCGCTACCGAGGAAGGAGGCAAGGACCTTAATCTCCTCCGGCTTTCCAAGGACGTGGATGAGGTTCTCTGCAACGACTAGACGCTCAACCCCCTCTTCGCGAGTTAGCTCAACGACGTTATATGTAACAGTCGGGTTTACTGCGATTGCAGTATTGGAGACGAGTGTCCACGGAGTTGTGGTCCAGACGAGGAAAGATGCATCGAACTGCGCAGCAGGTCCAGAGAGAACTTTGAAGCGGACGTAGACAGATGGATCTTGAACAGTCTCGTAACCCTGAGCAAGTTCATGATCAGAGAGGCCTGTTCCGCAACGAGGGCAGTAGGGCGCAACGCGGTGATCTTGAACGAGGAGTCCCTTATTCCAGATCTGCTGCAGAGACCACCAGACAGATTCAACATACTGGGGTGACATGGTCCAATACGCTTCATCGAAATCCACCCAGAAGCCCATGCGCTCTGTCATATCTGTAAAGGCGCTGACGTGGCGTTGAACTGATTCGCGGCACTTCTCGTTGAATGCGGCGATACCAAACTTCTCGATATCGCCCTTGCCGGAGAATCCAAGTTCCTTCTCCACCGCAATCTCTACCGGCAGACCATGGCAATCCCAGCCAGCTTTGCGAATTACCTGATACCCCTTCATCGTGCGATAGCGAGGGAAGAGATCCTTAAAGACGCGGGCTTCAATATGGTGAGTTCCTGGAAGTCCATTCGCCGTTGGTGGACCCTCGTAGAAGGTCCAGAGCGGGGCGCCGTCACGGGCGGCGACGCTCTTCTCGAAGATGGAGTTCTCGCGCCAGTAGTTGAGGATTGAATGCTCGGTGGCGGGGAGGTCAATCTGAGGGGAGAGGGCGACCAGTCGGGAACTCTTCGTGCTATCCGCCATATTCGACCCTGCGCTCCTTCAGTAATGAAACTTTCGTACAGATGGGGAAGTCTAGCGCGGGGAAATTGGTATTTACCGCTCCAAGGTCTAGCCTTTGACCCCTACCCGGCTGGCACTTACGCACTGTAATGAGCCGCCAGATCGAGCCTCACCAGTTTGCCCAAGTTCGACCCAGTCTTAACAAGTGAAAGCGCAGGAGTCCATGACACCAGCTAAGAAAGCTCCGGCTAAGGCCCTAGCGAAGAAGGCCCTAGCGAAGAAGGCCCCAGCGAAAGCCCCAGTTAAGAAGGTTGCCGCGAAGACGGCTGTAGCTAAGAAGGCCCCCGCTAAAGCGCCAGTCAAGAAGGTCGCCGTTAAGAAGGTTGTTGCGAAGAAGGTTGCAGCTCCTGTGAAGAAGGCAGTCGCACCGGCAACCCGCTCACCAAATATTGTGAAGCCAACTCTCGCTAAGAAGAGCTCCCAAGGTTCAACAAAGTTACAGAGCACCACTAAGGGCGACTCCACAACGATCTCGGTTGCGCCAAAAGAGAGTGCAGATGGTCCAGAGGTTGTTGTTGAAGAGAAGCGCTTAATGATGATTCCACCACCACGCCCACAACATGGGAAGGGTGCGAAGGTCGAGAAGTCTGCGACTACCGGCAAGACCGTAAAGAAGGTTCTCCTGAAGCCAATTAAGGCCGCTCCGGCACCTGCTGCAGTTGACTCATCGGAAGGTGCATGGACCGCGGCTGAATTTAAGGCAATGCGCACGGAGCTACTTAAGGATCTCACTCGTTTGAAGGCAGAACTTGCTGATGCTGAAGGTGAGATGGAAGATCTCATCCTTGCAGCCGGTGTTGGTGCAGGCGATGACCAGGCCGATGCCGGTACAAAGACATTTGAGCGCGAGCATGAGATGTCGTTGGTCTATAACGCTCGCGATATGGTTCTTCAGACCGAGCGCGCTATTGAGAGAATTGATACCAAGACCTACGGTCGTTGCGAAGAGTGCAGCAATCCCATTGGAAAGGCGCGCCTTCAAGTATTTCCACGTGCAACGTTGTGCATGGTCTGCAAGCAGAAGGAAGAGCGCCGCTAACGCCTTCTCAAAAAGGACATAATGGTGAAGTAATGAAGAGAGTTCTGCAGAAGAATCTCGTCGCCACTCTTCTCGTTGCGATATTAATAATCGATCAACTCACTAAGGCGATCGCACAGCATGCTCTTATTTCTTCAGATGGAAGTTATATCGAGCGAAGAATCATTGGACCTCTTCTGACTCTTCGCCTCGCCTACAACTCTGGCGCTGCTTTTAGTATGGCAACGAACCAGACGCTACTGCTCTCGCTCTTCTCGCTCTTTGTTGCGGGGTTCATACTCTTTAAAGGACGCAGTTTTACCTCAACTGCTTGGAAGGTTGGAGCTGCGCTTATCACCGGTGGGATTGCAGGCAATATGGTGGATCGAATCATGAGAACTCCAGGAAATTTCCGCGGAGAGGTTGTGGATTGGATTCATCTCTCGCATTGGCCAACTTTTAACATCGCCGATTCCTCTATAGTTATCGGTGCAGCCCTTGTAGTCGCGCTTATTGCGCGGGGAATTCCATCGGGTGGTTCGCACCTAGGGTCGTCAGGGGAGAGAAAATGAGTGAGAGTTCGCGCGAGATTCGCACCATCGAAGTCTCAGAAAGCCACGACCGGGAACGCGTAGATGCTGCGTTAGCAGCGATTCTCAACCTCTCGCGTTCGAGCGTCTCACATCTCATCGATGCTGGCGAAGTCCGCCGCAAGGGCAAGCCCCTCTCTAAATCTGACCGGGTTAATATTGGCGAGAAGATTGAGATTGTCATGCCGGCC
This sequence comes from Actinomycetota bacterium, assembly GCA_947452525.1. Classification (GTDB taxonomy): domain Bacteria; phylum Actinomycetota; class Actinomycetes; order Nanopelagicales; family Nanopelagicaceae; genus PALSA-747. Next base: position 7,345 of record CANGCW010000019.1, on the reverse strand, counting down.
GAGAAGGCTGAGCCAACTCTTACCTCGACTCCGATTGATGAGTTGAAGGTGGTCTACAACGATGACCATATTATTGTTATTGATAAACCTGCAGGAATTGCAGCGCACCCAAGCCCTGGTTGGACCGGTGCAACTGTTATCGGCGCGATCATCGGCGCTGGATATAACGTCTCAACCAGCGGTGCGGCAGAGCGCCAAGGAATCGTGCATCGCCTCGATGTGGGAACAACCGGTCTCATGGTTGTCGCTAAAGATGAGAAGTCTTATTCAAGTTTGAAGGATCAATTCAGAGAGCGCACTGTCTCGAAGGTTTATCACGCACTTGCACAAGGACATATGGATCCATCAGAGGGAACCATCGATGCTCCTATCGATCGCCATCCTCGCGAGGATTATCGCTTTGCGGTTGTTGCTGATGGCAAGCCAAGCATCACCCACTACAAGGCGTTGGAATACTTCCCAGCAGTAACTCTCCTTGAGATCGAATTGGAGACAGGTCGCACACATCAGATTCGTGTCCACTTCTCAGCGCTACACCATCCACTTGTGGGGGATATGACGTATGGGGCCGACCCATCTCTTGCCCAGAACCTCAAGATCGCGCGCCCATGGCTCCACGCCAAGAAGTTGAGCCTGACCCACCCGATTACGGGTGAGTTGCTTCACTTTGAGTCCCCATATCCGGCTGACCTGACACGCTCGCTCGCTCAGCTTGAAGCCAATAACCATGCAATCTAAGAAGCAGTAGTAATCTCTCGATTCGTGACTGATTCATCCTTCGTACACCTCCACGTACATACTGAGTACTCGATGCTCGATGGTGCTGCGCGCGTTAAGGAGCTTGTCGAAGAGGTCGCTCGCCAAGAGATGCCAGCGATCGCAATCACCGATCATGGAAATGTCTTCGGTGCATATGAATTTGATAAGCAGGCCCGTAAAGCTGGAGTAAAGCCAATTATCGGCATGGAGGCTTACGTTGCCCCAGAGAGCCGCTTCGAAAAGAAGCGAGTGAAGTGGGCTGAGGGCGGCGAGGACGATGTCTCGGGTGGTGGTGCATACACCCACATGACGATTCTCGCAGAGAACAATGTTGGCCTTGAAAATCTCTTTCGTCTCTCATCGCTCGCATCGCTTGAGGGTTTCTACTACAAGGCTCGTATCGATAGAGAGTTGATTGCCAAGTACTCCAAAGGAATTATTGCTACAACGGGTTGCCCAGGTGGAGAGATTCAAACGCGTCTTCGCATGGGCGCAATGCGCGAAGCCAAAGAAGCAGCGAGCCAACTCCGTGATATCTACGGTAAAGAGAATTTCTATCTCGAGCTTATGGATCACGGCATTGAGATTGAGAGCCGCGTCAAGAAGGATCTCATCAAACTCGGTAAAGATATGGGAATCCCATTCTTAGCGACAAATGACCTTCACTATACAAAGCATGAGGATGCAGCAGCGCACGAGGCACTTCTCTGTGTGCAGTCAGGCTCAACCTTGGCCGACCCAAAGCGTTTTAAGTTCGATACCGATCAGTTCTATGTGAAGAGCGCACAGCAGATGCGCGAGATCTTTGCTGAGTTCCCAGAAGCCTGTGATAACACGCTTCTCATTGCAGAACGTTGCAATACAACGATGCGCGACCACGAGAATCTACTTCCTCAGTTCACCGTCCCCAAAGGGGAGACGGAGGAGAGTTGGCTCCGCACACTTGCGATGAAGGGCCTGGCCGAGAAGATGGGCGGCACCATTCCTGGTGCCCATTTAGAGCGCCTCAACTATGAGCTCGATGTCATGATCAAGATGGGCTTCCCGGGCTACTTCCTTGTCGTTGCAGATCTCTGCGAGCATGCGCGCGAAGTTGGGATTCGCGTTGGTCCAGGTCGTGGATCAGCTGCAGGATCTCTCGTCTCATACGCACTCGGAATTACTCAGCTTGATCCAATCCATCACGGACTACTCTTCGAACGCTTCTTAAATCCAGAACGTATCTCCATGCCTGATATCGATTTGGACTTTGACGAGCGCCGTCGCAGCGAGATGATTCAGTACGCGACCGATAAGTATGGTGAGGATCGCGTTGCTCAGATCATTACGTATAGCAACATTAAATCCAAGGCAGCGATTAAGGATTCGACTCGCGTACTTGGATACCCATATGCAATTGGCGACAAGATCACAAAGGCGCTGCCGCCAACGGTCATGGGTAAAGACATTTCACTTGCTGGTGTATTCAATCCTAAGGATGATCGTTACGACGAGGCGCAAGAGTTCAGAACCCTGTACGAGACAGACCCTGATGCTCAGAGAATTGTTGATACTGCACGCGGTCTAGAGGGTCTGAAACGACAGTGGGGAGTACATGCTGCCGGCGTAATCCTGAGTAAGTACCCGCTCCTTGACGTTGTTCCCATCCAACGCCGTGAAGCTGATGGCGCGATTATCACTCAGTGGGATATGGGCGCTTGCGAAAGTATTGGGCTACTCAAAATGGACTTCTTGGGTCTTCGAAATCTCTCTGTCCTCGATGATGCACTCATTAACATCCAAGCGAACCAGGGGATTATCGTAAAGCTCGAGGATCTTGAACTCAGTGATGCGAAGACATTTGAATTGCTTGGTCGCGGTGACACGCTCGGCGTATTCCAGCTTGATGGTGGGCCGATGCGTTCCCTTCTCCGTCAGATGGTTCCCGATTCGTTCGAAGATATCTCCGCGGTTATTGCTCTCTACCGCCCAGGACCGATGGGTGTCAATGCACATACAGATTACGCCGATCGAAAGAATAAGCGACAGAAGGTAGAGCCAATTCACCCTGAGCTCTCCGAGCCGCTGCAAGAGATTCTCGGCGATACTTATGGACTCATTGTGTATCAAGAGCAGGTTATGGCGATTGCTCAGAAGGTCGCGGGATTCTCACTCGGTCGTGCGGATCTTCTCCGTAAGGCGATGGGAAAGAAACAGAAAGAGATTCTGGATAAGGAGTATGTCTCCTTCGAACAAGGCATGAAGGAGAATGGCTTCTCGGCAGAGGCGATTAAGAAGTTGTGGGAGACACTGCTTCCCTTCGCTGATTATGCATTTAACCGTGCTCATAGCGCCGGATATGGAGTGGTCTCGTTCTGGACTGCCTATCTCAAAGCGAACTATCCGACGGAATACATGGCAGCGCTTCTTACAAGTGTTCGCGATGATAAGGATAAGAGCGCGCTCTATCTCAACGAATGTCGCCGTATGGGTATCGCTGTATTACCTCCTGATGTGAATGCATCTGAATCTAACTACCGTCCGATTGGGAAAGATATTCGCTTTGGTATGAGCGCGATCCGCAACGTGGGCGAAAACGTTACGAATTCGATTGTTGAGAGCCGAAAAGCAAAAGGCGCCTACACCTCATTCTTTGATTTCCTTTCAAAGGTAGACCAACAGGCGTGCAACAAGAAGACCGTCGAAGCTCTCATCAAAGCTGGAGCTTTTGATTCTCTTGGTCATACACGCCGCGGCCTGATGAGCATCTACCTTGAAGCGATTGATGTTGCGAATGAGGCGCGGCGAGCAGAAGAGATAGGTCAATTCGATCTCTTCGGAGATGCGCCAGCGCCAACCGATCCAACTCAATCTTCAACGGGCATCGCAGTTCCAACTCAGGAGTGGGATAAGACTCTGCTGCTCTCTTATGAGCGAGAGATGCTCGGTCTCTATGTATCTGATCATCCATTGTTAGGCGTTGAGCACATTCTCCGCTCGATGGTAGATATGCCAATAAGTCAGCTTTCGGATGATTCATTAGCGCAAGAGACGACTGTAACAATCGGTGGCCTCATCACTGGTGTGCAACGAAAGATTGCGAAGAATGGAAATGCTTGGGCTATCGTCACTCTTGAGGATCTAGAAGGTGCCGTCGAAGCCCTCTTCTTTGCTAAGACTTACACCGCGCATGCGCTCAACCTGGTTGAGGATCGCGTTGTCGTTATTCGCGGCCGCCTCGACAAGCGTGAAGAGAATATGCGATTTACCGCGCTCGATATGACGATGCCTGATATCTCCGCTGCGCCAACGGGTCCACTACTCATCACCATTGAGTCGAGCAGAATCACGCCTCCTCTCGTTGAGCGCATGAAAGAGGTCCTCCGCTCTCACCCGGGCGCGCGTGAGGTCCACTTGAAACTCGAAGATGGCAAGGGCGGCGTCGTGATGAAACTCGACTCATCCCTCATGGTGACAGCTTCACCAAGCCTCTCGGCCGACCTGAAACAGCTTCTCGGCCCCTCCTGTCTCATTAATTAATACGCTCACCACTTATTAAGGTGAATTACCCAATCCGCCCAAAGTAGAATTACGGGGTGAATCCACCTATACCAACGCTCCGAAGAGTCGATCTCCGTGGTCAAGCGCTGGGCAAGGCTGGCTATCAGAAGACGTTACCCCGGGCCGAGATGGATATTGATGCAGCGCTCCTCGCAATCGCCCCCATCCTTGAAGATGTAAAGAATGGTGACGCCGCCACTCTCATTGCACTAGGTGAGCGTTTTGATGGCATTGCGCCAACGCAGATCCGCGTTCCACGTGAAGTCCTGAAGGATGCACTCGCAAACCTAGATCCAGAAATTCGATCGGCTCTTGAAGAGGCGATTCGTCGAGTGAGACGCGGCCATGCGGATCAGGCCCGTTCATCCATAACGACAAGTGTTGTGGATGGAGGAGTTGTTGAGCAGCGTTGGATTCCCGTCGATCGCGTTGGCCTCTACGTTCCGGGTGGAAGAGCGGTCTATCCGAGCTCAGTAGTAATGAATGTTGTACCGGCGCAGATTGCAAATGTGCCTAGTATCGCTGTGGCATCGCCGCCTCAGAAGGAGTTTGGTGGCTACCCGCACCCAACCATTCTTGCAGCTTGCGAACTCTTAGGCGTCGATGAGGTCTATGCAGTCGGCGGCGCGCAAGCGATTGCAATGTTTGCCTACGGCGTCGAAGGACTCTGCGAAAAGGCAGATATGGTGACCGGTCCAGGAAATATTTATGTGGCGGCAGCAAAGCGCGCACTCCGTGGCGTAATTGGAATTGACTCAGAAGCTGGTCCAACCGAGATCGCTGTACTTGCTGATGAGAGCGCAATCGCATCTGAGGTTGCGTCTGACCTCATTAGTCAGGCAGAACACGACACGATTGCAGCAGCTGTACTTGTCTCGCCTTCTCAAAATTTCTTAGACGCAGTTGAGCGCGAGGTCATTAAGCGCGTTGCTGAAACAAAGCACAGTGAACGAATCTCGATTGCGCTTTCAGGAATTCAATCAGCACTAGTGCTGGTGGACTCGATTGACCAAGGTCTAGATGTCGTGAATGCGTATGCGGCTGAACACTTGGAATTGATATTCGAAGGCGCGGCGGAGCGTTCTCGCGAAATTCGCAACGCTGGAGCTGTATTTGTAGGTCGATTCTCACCCGTTTCACTAGGTGATTACTCTGCCGGGTCGAACCATGTGCTTCCGACCGGCGGTTGTGCATGCCATTCGAGTGGTCTCTCAGTCCAGAGCTTCCTCAAAGGCGTCACATTCATTGAATATAACGAGAGCGCGTTCGTTGGCATCGCTGCAAATGTGATCACGTTGGCAAATGCTGAGGATCTTCCAGCGCACGGTGAAGCGATCTCTGCGCGATTGGACTCGCTCAATGGCAAGTAACACTTGGCCGAGCTGGTTGCCACTGCGCGATGACTTAAGAGAGTTGACGCCTTATGGTGCGCCCCAGATCACCGATGTAGTGCAACTGAATACAAATGAGAATCCATTTCCTCTCCCTGATGAGGTCGCTTCGACGATTGTTGATGAAATCTCCAAGGTTGTTAAGAACCTCAATAGATACCCAGATCGTGATGCCGTGGCTCTCCGTCAAAAGTTGGCTACATATATCAATGGTCTATCAGGTACTAGCTTTGGAATAAAGAATATTTGGGCGGCCAATGGCTCTAATGAAATTATTCAAACGATCATGCTCGCCTGTGGAGGAGCGGGCCGAACCGCACTCGGCTTCACGCCCTCGTATTCCGTCCATCCGCTGATTGCCAAGACAACCGGCACGGGCTGGGAGTCTGGCCTGCGAAATCAAGACTTCTCGCTCGATATCGGTCGCGCGGTGAGTGAAATTTCCCGAGTACGTCCATCGATTGTCTTTATCACAACTCCGAACAATCCAACAGGTTCAAGTACGCCGCTTGCAGATATTCGCGAGCTCGCAAGAGTGTGTGGAGAAATTGAATCACTTCTAGTGGTCGATGAGGCTTACGCGGAGTTCTCATCCGAGAGATCTGCGGTCACTCTCATTGCTGAGTTCCCACATGTTGTGGTCAGCAGAACTATGAGTAAAGCCTTTGCATTTGCAGGCGCCCGCGTTGGCTACTTGGTGGCTTCTGAGGCAGCAATCGATGCAATGTTGGTTACTCGACTCCCGTACCATCTCAGCGCCTTAACTCAGGCGGCCGCGGCTGTTGCTGTTGACTTTGCTAAGACCCTCCAAAGAGAGATTGATTTGCTCATTGAAGAGCGCGAGCGGGTTGCTTCGACGCTCACTTCGCATGGTTATCGCCCATCTCCTTCCGCATCGAATTTCATCCTTTTTGCTCTTCCGGCTGACCGCTCGACGACATCACATGATGCGTGGAGCTTCTTCCTCGAACGCGGGGTACTTATCAGGGATGTTGGACTAGAAGGTTTTCTCCGAGTAACAGTGGGCACTGTCCAGGAGAATGATCTCTTTCTTAAGGTCGCAGAAGATTTTCAATTGCAGAATAGACAAGAGGAGAAGCGATGACAACACGTAGTGCAACGGTGGTCCGGAAGACTAAAGAGTCTGAGGTAAGCGTTCATCTTCTACTTGATGGAAGCGGTGCTATCGATATCGATACTGGCGTTCCATTCTTTGATCACATGCTCTCCCAACTCGGTAAGCATGCTGGCTTTGATCTCACCGTAAAGACCGTGGGCGATATTGATGTCGACTCACATCACACAGTTGAAGATACTTCACTCGCTTTTGGTCAGGCGCTCCGTGAGGCGCTCGGCGACAAGGCGGGCATTCGTCGCTTCGGCGATGCAATGGTTCCACTTGATGAGGTTCTTGTGCAGGCTGCGGTCGATCTCTCTGGCCGTCCATACCTTGTGCACCGTCAACCAGAGATCGTGGAGTTAATCGGAACTTTCGACACAACTCTCGGTCGCCATATCTGGGAGTCAATTATTGCTGAGGCGCGTATCGCGCTTCACGTTCGAGTGCTTGAAGGTCGCAATGCTCATCACGTCTTCGAGGCGCAGTTCAAGGCTGTTGCACGTGCACTTCGCGATGCAGTTGCACTTGACTCTCG
>CANGCW010000018.1 GCA_947452525.1 Actinomycetota bacterium | reverse complement strand
GCTGTAAAAAAGAGCGCAAGTAAGCCAGAGTCAGCAGAAGGTCAGATCGAGGCGCCAGTAGAAGCGGCAACCCTCGATAAGAAGCCTGTTGCTAAGCGTGCATCGAAGAAGGCAGCTATTCCTGTGCCCATCTTCCAAGCAGCACCTGAGGTAGCAGCGCCTAAGCGCACCCCAAAGCCAGCCACCCAGAAGGCGGCAGCGCAGAAGAGCACAACGCCTAAACCAAAGGTTGAGAAGGCAGAGAAGGCGGAGAAGGCCTCTGACGAGAGCACCGATTCAGCAGTCGATGAGAGTTCAGATAACACTGAAGGTTCTACAGGTACTTCACGCAACCGTCGTCGTCGTGGCTCACGTGGTCGCCGTCGTCCTGGTTCAGCTAACGAGGATTCACAGGATTCCATCGATGACAGCGATGCCGATGATAAAGATCCCGGCCACATTGATAACGAGGATGAAGGCGAAGATGTTGGCGGCACACACCGTCGTCGTCGCCGCCGTCGTGCACGTGGTGAAGGTGTAACACCAGGGGAGACTGTCGAAGAAGATGGCGTCGTCACTGTTGTAAAGGTTCGTGAGCCGCGTGCTCGCGAAGATCAACCAACACGTACTTCACGCAATGATCGTTCAGGCCGCAATGATCGTAACGATCGCTCAGGTCGTAATCGCGATCGCAACCGTGACCGTGATCGCCATGATCGCGAGCCACGTGAATTTACTCGCCGCCGTGGAGTCATCATCACAGAGGCAGAGTTCCTCGCACGTCGTGAATCAGTTGACCGCGAGATGCTTGTTCGCCAGATTGGTGACAGAACTCAGATTGCAGTTCTCGAAGATAAGATCATGGTCGAGCACTACGTCAATCGAAACTCTAATATTTCCTACGTAGGAAACGTCTACCTCGGTCGCGTTCAGAATGTTCTTCCATCCATGGAAGCTGCATTCGTTGATATCGGCAAGGGTCGCAACGCAGTGCTTTATGCAGGTGAAGTGAACTGGGATGCTGCAGGTCTCTCTGATAGCGCACCTCGCAAGATTGAACATGTACTGAAGACGGGTCAGCCTGTACTCGTGCAGGTAACAAAGGATCCGATCGGTCAGAAGGGCGCACGCCTTACTAGCCAGATCTCACTACCTGGCCGTTACCTCGTCTACGTACCTGGCGGCGAGATGAGCGGTATTAGCCGTCGCCTTCCAGATCAAGAGCGCAATCGTTTGAAGAGCGCGTTGAAGAATTTGATTCCTGAAGATGCTGGCGTCATTGTCCGCACAGCAGCAGAAGGTGCAAGCGAAGAAGAGCTTGAGAGAGATGTCTCTCGCTTGAAGGCGCAATGGGCTGATATTCAGGAGAAGGCAGAGAACCCAAGTACATCTGCACCATCACTTCTCTATAGCGAACCAGATCTCACTGTCCGTGTTATTCGCGATATCTTCAATGAAGATTTCCGTCGCCTCGTAGTGCAGGGCGACCAAGCATGGGATGACATCAATGGCTACCTCAGCCATATCGCACCAGAACTCACAACAAAGATTGAGAAGTGGACCGGCGTTCGCGATATGTTCGTTGAGCACCGCATCGAAGAGCAACTCGCTAAGGCATTTGATCGTAAGGTCTATCTACCTTCTGGTGGTTCCCTCGTTATCGATCGCACAGAAGCGATGGTCGTTATCGATGTAAACACAGGAAAGTTCATCGGTAAGGGTGGAAACCTTGAAGAGACAGTTACCAAGAACAACTTGGAAGCTGCGGAAGAGATTGCCCGCCAACTTCGCCTTCGCGACTTGGGCGGAATCGTCGTTATCGACTTTATCGATATGGCACTTGAATCTAACCGTGACAAGGTATTGCGACGTCTCGTCGAGTGCCTCGGTCGCGATCGCACCAAGCACCAGGTCGCCGAAGTAACCTCACTCGGTCTCGTCCAGATGACGCGTAAGCGCGTGGGTCAGGGCTTGATTGAGGCCTTCTCGACAACATGCGAGAGCTGTGGCGGCCGTGGTATTCACATCCACTCTGAGCCTGTGAAGAAGACGACGCTCGATAAGGATATGGATCAGCGTTACGTCCCATCCTCACAGTTGGAGCAGGAGGAGGAGCTCGATAGCCCAGTTATTGAGCCTCAGGCAGATGAGCCAGCCCAGGAAGTGGTTAAATCCGAGCCTGCCTCATCAGCCCCAGCCAGTGGGCAGCGCAAGCGCCGCCGGGCAGTCAGCACAGGCATCATTACGCCTGAATAAACCTCAGTTTGACCCGTGGGGGCGTAAATCCGTACCCTTAGCCCCCTACGGGAAGTTTCTATCCGTTGATTATCAACTCTTCTATAAAGATATAGAAGCGTGAAGTGAAGAAGATTGGGAAGGTGTCACTGTGTACGCGATTGTTAAGGCTGGCGGCCATCAGGAGAAGGTTGCCGTTGGCGACACAATTACCGTGGATCGCATCGATGCAGCGGTTGGCTCCTCTGTCTCATTCCCTGCGCTTCTTCTCGTTGAAGGTGCAAATGTCACTTCAGATCCAAAGGCGCTCGCTGGCGTCAAAGTTGCTGGCGAGATCGTTGAGGAGAAGAAGGGCCCAAAGATTGATATCTTGAAGTATAAGAACAAGACCGGCCGTCGTCGCCGTAAAGGTTTCCGTTCCCAACTGACGCGTGTGAAGATCACCGCGATCACCAAGTAAGTAGGAGGTGCAATAAATGGCAAGTAAAAAGGGAGTCTCGTCAACCAGAAATGGTCGCGATTCAAATGCTCAGTACCTCGGCATCAAGCGCTTTGGTGGTCAGGTTGTTAAGTCTGGTGAAATTCTTGTTCGCCAGCGTGGAACAGTCTTCCACCCAGGCCAGAACGTTGGCATTGGTAAGGATGACACCTTGTTCGCACTCTCAGCTGGTGCTGTTGAGTTCGGTCGCGCACGCGGTCGCAAGGTTGTAAATATCGTTCCAGCACCCGTCGCTTAACGCGCGGATAGTTCTTCTCAGCGGGTCCGCACTTGCGCGGACCCGCTATTTTTTTCCGCTTAACTAACGAATAACAAACTAGCTTCACAGCAAAGAGAGGAGTCGTTCAAGATGGCAACATTTGTCGATCGCGTAACGCTCCATGCAACAGCCGGCGCTGGAGGAGATGGTTGCGTCTCTATTCACCGTGAGAAGTTCAAGCCACTCGGCGGACCTGATGGCGGCAACGGTGGTCGCGGTGGAGACATCATCCTCGTCGTCGATAACGATGTAACAACACTTCTCGACTTCCATCACTCACCACATCGTAAGGCGACGAGCGGTCGCCCAGGTTATGGCGATTGGTGTAACGGCGCAGAAGGCGCTGATGCGATTCTCTCTGTTCCTAATGGAACAGTAATTAAGGATTTGCAGGGAAATATTCTCGCTGACCTCGTCGGCGAAGGAACAACTTTTATTGCAGCGCAAGGTGGAAAGGGCGGACTCGGAAACGATGCGCTCTCTTCATCAAAGCGTCGCGCACCAGGTTTTGCCCTCAAGGGTGAGCCAGGCGAAGAGCGCACACTTATCCTTGAGCTCAAGAGCGTTGCAGATATCGGCCTGATTGGCTTCCCAAGCGCTGGTAAGTCTTCGCTGATTGCATCAATCTCTGCTGCTCGTCCAAAGATTGCTGACTATCCATTTACAACTCTCGTTCCAAACCTTGGCGTAGTCCAAGCTGGAGAGACTCGCTTCACCGTTGCAGATGTCCCAGGACTTATTCCAGGAGCATCAGAGGGTAAGGGCCTTGGCCTTGAATTCCTCCGCCACGTCGAGCGATGTGCAGCACTTGTACATGTACTCGACTGCGGAACACTTGAGACAGATCGCGATCCAATCAAGGACTTTGACCTCATCGAGGAGGAGCTGGCTCATTACGGCGGTCTCAGCGATCGCCGAAAGATTATTGCTCTCAACAAGATCGATCTTCCGGATGGACAGGCGATGGCCGATATGGTCGCGCCAATTCTTCGCGAGCGCGGTTATGAGGTCTATCCGATCTCTGCAGCCACTCATGCTGGCCTGCAGGAGTTGAAGTATGCGATGGGTCGCATCATTCAAGATTCACGTAAATCTGCGAAGAAGGAAGTGAAGACTCGCATCATCCTTCGCCCTGTAGCGGTGGATGACTCCGGATTTAAAGTTATTGCTAACGAGGATGGTTCATTTAGCGTCCTTGGTGAGAAGCCAATGCGCTTCGTCCGTCAGACTGATTTCGGTAACCCTGAGGCAGTTGGATATCTCGCTGATCGCCTTGCGGCTCTCGGCGTTGAACGCGAACTCTTTAAGAAGGGCGCGAAGGCAAAGGATGAGGTCCGTATCGGTCTCGGCGATGATGCCGTCATCTTCGATTGGGAACCATCAATTGAAGCGGGCGCAGAACTTCTCGCTGGTCGTCGTGGAACTGATCGCCGTATGGACAATATCGAATCTCCATGGGCTGGTCGTTATGTCGATGAGGCAGAGGCTCAACTCTCTGAAGATGAGATTGCACTGCAATGGGAGTACAACACTGTTGATCCAACAACACCAAGGATCGAAGGTGAGTGATGGAGGCCCGGCGCATAGTCATCAAGGTCGGTTCATCAACACTGACCGGAAGTGCGGGCTCCGCACTCGATAGCGAAGCGGTTAATAACCTCGTCGATATCGTCGCTAAGTTACGCGCTGAAGGTCGAGAGGTTGCAGTTGTCTCCTCGGGCGCGATTGCAGCAGGGCTTGCACCACTTGGTCTCACTTCACGCCCAAAGGATCTTGCAACGCAACAAGCTGCGGCAGCGGTAGGCCAAGGCCTACTTATTGCCGAATACAACAACTCCTTTGCGCGCCACAAGATTGTTGCATCCCAAGTGCTTCTTACAATCGAAGATGTTATTCGTCGTTCTCACTATCAGAATGCCCAACGTACCCTCTTTAAGTTATTGCAGATGGGCGTTGTTCCAATCATTAATGAGAATGACACCGTCGGAACCCAAGAGATTCGCTTTGGCGATAACGATCGCCTAGCAGCGTTAGTTGCGCACCTTATTGGCGCTGATCTGCTTGTTCTCGTCAGCGATATTGACTCACTCTACGATGCGCCACCGAGTGATCCGAGCGCCAAGCGGATCAAAGAGGTTGTAAATGTCAATGAGATGGCTGGCGTTGAAATTGGTGGCGTTGGTGCATCTGGCGTTGGTAGCGGTGGCATGGTCACAAAGATTGAAGCGGCCCGCATTGCAAACGGCGCTGGCGTCGAGATGTTATTAACGAATCTTCACTCACTCACTGCTGCACTTAGTGGAGAAGATGTCGGAACAATCTTCCGCGCTATCCACGATAAGCGTCCATCACGTCTTCTCTGGCTCGCTCACGCGGCGAGCGCTCAAGGTTCACTCACTCTCGATAATGGAGCGGTAAGCGCACTGCTCGAGCGTGGAACATCACTGCTTGCTGCTGGTGTCACTGCAGTGACTGGTGAATTTAGCGCTGGCGATGCAGTTGACCTCGTCGCACCTGATGGCAAGGTAATTGCTCGCGGTCTCGTTGCATTTGATTCCGACGAGATTCCGAAGATGCTCGGACACTCCACAAAGGAGCTCTCAGCGAAGTATGGTGCTGAGTACGAGCGCGAACTCGTACATAGAGATGATCTCGTACTGCTTTAACCGCAACGATTAATGCGAGGCGATCGACATCATGACGCGGGCCTCATCAACATCAGGATCTTTGCCTGTTGGGTTATCGCTCAACTTGATGATGACCGTTTTGGTTGCCGGATCCATAAAGATAAATTGACCATGCAATCCAAGGGCTAAGTTGATTCCTGGATATGGGTGCCATGTGAAAGCACTGTACTTCCAGCCATAATCCAAAGTGTCCACTGGGGTACTCATGCGCTTTATCCATGCGGCATCGAGCACCGTCTTTGAACCCACCTTGCCGCCGTTAAGGAGCATCTGGCCAACTTTGGCGTAATCCAACGCTGCGGCATTAAAGCAACAGAAAGTCTTCTCTGTGCCGCCGACTCGGTCAACGTTCCATGTCGCCTTCTCGCTCGCACCCACTGGTTGCCAGACGTTTTTACTGAAGTAGTCCGCGACGCGCATGCCCGTGACCTTCTTAATAACGAGTCCAAGTAATTGCGTATCAACGCTTCGATAGATCGACTTGGTGCCAGGCTCAAAGGCCATCTTCCGATTGTGCTTGATGAACCAGTTCAGATCGGTCGTTGCATACATCTGCGCGATGCCAACCCCCCAACCTGCAGGTCCCGTTGGGTAGTTATCCGAGACGCCAACGCCACCCTGCATATCGAGGAGGGTCTTAACCGTCACGCGGTCAAAGGAAGTTCCATTTTTATATTCTGGGAAGAAGTCAACGAATTTATCGCTCTCTTTAATCTTTCCCGCCGCAACCAATTGACCAATCATGATGGATGTCATCGTCTTTGCAACCGAGTACGACGGTAGGCGAGTTGTTGCTGTAATGCCCGTCTTGTAATACTCATAGGTAAGCACACCATTGCGAAGCACAAGAAATGCGTTTGTGTTTGTTCTGTCTAAGAACTGTTGCCACGAGATTTGCTTGCCATTCCATTCGAGAAGGGACGGCATCTGCTCCGAAACCCTAGGGAACGAAAGTGGAGAGGTAGATGGGGCAATCACATGTGATGGCATTAAGTCGGGAGTCTTTGATGCCGGAGCAAGGCCTAAGCGAATTGCACTGATCGGCTCTGGGTAATGAACTACCTTGAGGAAAGCTGCAAGAGCGAGATAGATAACCAGAATTGGAATGAGGATCCATTTGGCTAGGCGCTTAATAATTCCCATACGAGAAGGGTAATTCCCCGTAGGCTATCTCTATGGATTCGGCCAAGATTATTTCGGAGAAGGCGGCAGCTGCTCGGAGGGCTTCACGCTCGTTGATTGCCGCAGGCGATGAGGCGCGCACAGGCGCACTTCTCGCTATCGCAGATGCGCTCGTAGCCCAGAGCGAACGCGTTCTCACTGCCAATGGAATCGATATCTTTCGCGCAAAGAGCAGCGGTATGGCTGAATCTATGCAGGACAGGCTCTTGCTTACCGAGAAGCGCATCCACGAGATGGCGGATGGTCTTCGCCAAGTCGCAGCACTTCCAAATCCACTCGGCCGAACAATTAATCAGCGAACCCTTCCTAATGGTCTAGAGCTCACTCAGCGAAGCGTTCCATTTGGCGTTGTTGGCATGGTTTATGAGGCCCGTCCCAATGTGACGATTGATGCCGCAGCGATTCTTGTGAAATCTGGAAATGCCGCGCTCTTGCGTGGTTCATCCTCTGCTGCTTCAAGCAATGAAGTGCTGGTCGAGATCATGCGTGAAGTCCTTGCGACGACAACAATCTCACAGGATGCAATCCAACTTATCCCAAGTGATGATCGCTCAACTGTTACTGCTCTTCTTCATGCGCGGGGTGAAGTCGACCTTGTTATTCCACGTGGAAGCGCTTCGCTCATCCGTATGGTCGTTGATGAGGCAACCGTTCCAACGATCGAGACGGGTGCAGGCGTTTGCCACGTCTATGTCGATGAAGAGGCGGATTTATCAAAGGCCCTCCCAATCGTGATGAATTCGAAGACCCATCGCCCAAGCGTCTGCAATGCCGCTGAGACTCTCCTTGTGCACGAGAATGTGGGTGAGAAGTTCCTTCCAGTCGTCCTGAAAGAACTAGTTGGCGCAGGAGTGAAACTGCACGTTGACTCACGCGTTGCAGAGATCGCAGCGAAAGAGGGAATCTCCTTCGAGCATGCCACGCCAGAGAGTTGGTGCACTGAGTACAACGCACTAGAGATGAACGTTGCTGTCGTGAGTGGAGTGGTCTCAGCGGCTGATCACATTCAGAAATTTGGTACTAACCATACGGAATCCATCGTCACTGAGAATGAGGCGACAGCGGATGCCTTTATCGCACTCTCCGATAGCGCTGCGATTATGGTCAACGCCTCCACTCGATTCACCGATGGTGAGCAGATGGGCTTTGGCGCAGAGATCGGCATCTCCAACCAGAAACTCCACGCCAGAGGGCCAATGGGGCTAGAACAGATGACCACGACCACCTGGATTGTTCGGGGCAATGGGCAGATTCGTTAAGTAATAGCCCCGTTCGATAAGGTTGCTACATGGCAGCTATTTCCCGTGATGAGGTGGCGCACTTAGCGCGACTGGCTCGTATTGAGATGACCGATAGCGAATTGGACCACCTCTCTGATGAGATGGAAGTAATCCTTGGCGCTGTAGCGAGAGTGCAAGAGGTAGCCGGTGCTGAAGTGCCCCCAACCTCACACCCACTCGATATGAAGAATGTCTATCGCCCCGATGTCGTGGTCCCAAGCCTTACCAACGCGCAGGCGCTCTCTGGCGCACCAGCACAGGAAGAGGAGCGCTTCAAAGTTCCTCAGATTTTGGGTGAAGAGTGAGTTCAATCTTTAAGAGCGCAAGTGCTATTGCCGAGTCCCTCTCTAAGGGTGAGAGCTCAGCAGTCGAAGTTGCCCAAGAACATCTAGATCGTATCGCCGCAGTTGATGGCGATGTCCATGCCTTCCTTTACATCGATACCGAAGGCGCACTCGCGCAAGCCGCCGATATCGATAAGCGTCGTGCTGCAGGAGAGAGACTCCCTGCGCTCGCTGGCGTACCACTCGCACTCAAAGATGTTATGACCCAGCAGGGCATCCCGACCACATGTGGATCGAAGATGCTCGAGGGCTGGCGCCCACCATATGACTCAACTGTAGTTACAAAGTTGAAGGCAAACGGTGTTGTCATTCTCGGTAAGACAAATATGGATGAATTTGCAATGGGCTCTTCAACAGAGAACTCTGCCTATGGTCCAACACATAACCCATGGGACCTCACACGTATCCCTGGTGGCTCTGGTGGCGGCTCCGCAGCATCACTCGCTGCATTTGAAGCGCCACTTGCTATCGGTACCGATACCGGCGGATCAATTCGTCAACCAGCAGCAGTCACAGGCACCGTCGGCGTAAAGCCAACATATGGAGCTGTATCTCGCTACGGTCTCGTGGCTTTCTCATCTTCACTTGATCAAGCTGGTCCATGCGCACGTAACGTGCTCGATACCGCGCTCCTTCATGAAGCAATTGCAGGTTATGACCCTAAGGATTCAACATCTATCAACGCACCTGTCGGCAAGATGGTCGAAGCTGCGAAGAAGCTTGATGTTAAGGGAATGAAGATTGGTATCGTCAAAGAGCTATCTGGTGATGGATATCAAGCAGGAGTAAAGACCCGCTTCAACGAGGCTATTGAAGCTCTCGTCAGCGCAGGCGCAGAGATTGTTGAAGTGAGCGCACCTAACTTCGAATATGCACTCGCTGCCTACTACCTCATCGCACCAAGTGAGTGTTCATCGAACCTCGCGCGCTTTGACTCGATGCGCTACGGCATCCGCGTTGGAGATAATGGCGAGAGAGGCGCAGAAGAAGTTATGCGCATGACGCGCGAACTCGGCTTCGGCAAAGAGGTAAAGCGCCGCATCATCCTCGGTACATACGCGCTCTCATCTGGTTACTACGATGCGTACTACGGTTCAGCTCAGAAGGTGCGCACACTCATCAAGCAGGACTTCGATGCAGCATTCGCAAAGGCAGATGTACTCGTCTCACCAACCTGCCCAACAACCGCATTCAAAATCGGCGAGAAGGCAGATGATCCACTAGCCATGTATCTCAATGACATTGCGACAATCCCAGTAAATATGGCGGGCATTGGTGGAATGAGCCTTCCTTGCGGCCTCGCTGAAGAGGATGGCCTTCCTGTCGGATTCCAAATTATGTCTCCTGCAATGAAGGATGAGTTGATGTATCAGGTCGGTGGAACACTTGAGGCTGCCCTGCTTTCACAGTGGGGTAAGCCATTGCTCTCATCAGTTCCAGCGCTAGGAGCGAAGTAATGACTCTTAACTACTCAGAGACGATTGAGAAGTATGAGCCAACACTTGGGCTTGAAGTCCACGTTGAACTCAACACAAAGTCGAAGATGTTCTGCGGTTGCGCAACAGAGTTTGGTGCATCACCAAACACTCAGACCTGCCCAGTATGCCTCGGGCTTCCAGGATCACTTCCTGCAGTAAATGAGAAGGCGATTGAGAGCTCGATTCTCATTGGTCTTGCTCTCAACTGTTCAATCGCGCCATTTAGCCGCTTCGCACGAAAGAATTACTTCTACCCAGATATGCCGAAGAACTTCCAGACCTCGCAATATGACGAGCCAATCTGCGTTAACGGTTATCTCGATGTCACTATCGATACCGATGAGGGACCAAAGGTCTACCGCATCGAAATCGAGCGCGTACATATGGAAGAGGACACCGGTAAGTCACTTCACGTAGGTGGAGCAACGGGACGCATCCATGGCGCGGAGTACTCACTCCTTGATTACAACCGCGCTGGAATTCCACTCGTTGAGATTGTGACGAAGATGATTCCAGGTACGGATAAGTACGCACCTGAAGTGGCTAAGGCATATGTCAGCGAACTCCGTGACATTCTCCGCTCACTCGGCGTATCTGATGTGAAGATGGAGCAGGGCTCGCTGCGTTGCGATGCAAATGTCTCACTCTCACCACGTGGTTCAGGAACTCTCGGAACACGAAGCGAGACGAAGAATGTGAACTCACTACGCTCGGTAGAGCGTGCAGTTCGCGGCGAGATGATTCGTCAGGCAAATCTTCTTGAAGAGGGTGGTCGCGTTATTCAAGAGACTCGCCACTTCCAAGAGGAGACAGGACTTACACGTTCAGGTCGTTCGAAGGAGACTGCGGAGGATTACCGCTACTTCCCAGAGCCAGATCTCGTTCCTGTTGCACCAGCTGCTGAGTGGATTGAGACGCTACGTGCCTCTCTTCCAGAGAAGCCATCGACTCTTCGCAAGCGCATTCAAGAGAGTTGGGGCGTCCCCGATAAAGAGATGGCTGCGATGGTTAATGCAGATCTTCTCGATACTGTCGTTGAGACAGTTGATCTTGGTGCTGATCCAACGAAGGCACGTTCATGGTGGCTCGGTGAGATCTCTCGTATTGCAAATGAGAGCGATGTAACTCCGCAATCTCTGATTACTCCCGCGTCAGTTGCTGAAGTGATTGCACTTATTGCAGCAGGGGAGTTAACAGATAAGTTAGCTCGCCAAGTTGTTGAAGGCGTTATCAAGGGCGAGGGCTCACCTCGTGAGGTCATTGAGAAGCGCGGCCTCAAGGTCGTCTCTGATGACTCCGCTCTTATGGCAGCAATTGAAGCGGCCATTGCTTCACAACCAGATACTGCTGAGCGCATCCGTGGTGGAAATATTCCGGCAGCGGGAGCACTTATCGGTGCAGTGATGAAGGCGACCGGCGGCCAGGCTGATGCGGCAAAGGTTCGTGAATTACTACTGAAGCACTTAGGGCAGGGATGATGAGCGATAAGCCAACAATGAAACCTCGTTCCGGTCTAGTAACAGATGGTATGGAACGAGCACCGGCGCGTGGAATGCTCCGCGCTGTTGGAATGAAGGATGAGGATTTTGCAAAGCCACAGATCGGTATCGCATCCTCTTGGAATGAAATTACTCCCTGCAACCTCTCACTCGATCGCCTAGCAAAGGCATCACGCAAGGGCGTTATCGAAGCCGGTGGCTTCCCCATGCAATTTGGAACAATCTCCGTCTCTGATGGAATCTCCATGGGCCACGAGGGCATGCACTTCTCGCTCGTCTCTCGTGAAGTGATTGCGGATTCAGTCGAGACTGTGATGCAGGCTGAGCGCCTCGATGGCATGGTCACATTCGCTGGCTGCGATAAGTCACTTCCAGGAATGATGATGGCTGCAGCTCGTATCGATGTTGCTTCAGTATTTGTTTATGCAGGTACAACACTTGCAGGCCAGGTCGATGGAAAAGATGTCACGATCATCGATGCCTTCGAGGCAGTCGGTGCATGTGCGCGTGGACTCATTACGCAGGAACGCGTTGATGAGATTGAGCGCGCAATCTGCCCAGGTGAGGGCGCATGTGGCGGTATGTACACAGCGAACACCATGGCTGCAGTTGGAGAAGCGATTGGTCTCTCACTTCCAGGTTCCGCATCTCCTGCAGCGGTAGATCGTCGTCGTGATGATTATGCAGTCAAGGCTGGCGCTGCTGTTGTTGAGTTGATCCGCAAGGGAATTACCACGCGCGATATTCTCACGAAGGAAGCATTTGAGAATGCAATCACAGTCGTCATGGCGC
>CANGCW010000017.1 GCA_947452525.1 Actinomycetota bacterium | reverse complement strand
TTAATGAAAAGACGTGAGCGTTGACCGCGATAACCAGATGCGCGCTCAAGGGTGGTGCGACGCTTCTTCGCCGCATGTACTCCGCGTTTTACTCTTGCCATGATTCTCCCCTTACTTCAATCCGAGCATGCGCTTGGCGGTGACGGTACCTGGCTTAGATGCTGTTGCATCTGAGCTCAAGCGACGAGTGATTCGTGAAGACTTGTGCTCCAAGAGGTGGCGCTTACCAGCGCGCTCGTGCATTACTTTTCCTGTGCCGGTGAGGCGAAAAGTCTTCTTCGCGCCACTGTGGCTCTTCATCTTTGGCATTGCTTCCTCGTTTCTGATCCCGCTAGAACATCTGTGAAAACTAGTGTGAAAACTCTTTACTTTGGTGCTTACTCAGAGACCACTTGTTCCGCTGGTGCCTCCGCCGTTACCGCTTCCTGTTGCACAGGTGCAGCTGCTGCGGGGGCCTTTGGTGCTGAGCTCTTCTTCGTTGTCGCCTTCTTGACGATTGGTCCGAGAACCATCGTCATACTGCGACCTTCCTTCTTTGGTGCGAACTCCACGATTGCGACTTCGGCTAGCTCTTCAGCAAGCTTCATCAACATTCGGTAACCCATCTCAGGGCGAGTCTGTTCACGACCACGGAATTGAACGGTGACCTTTACCTTGTCGCCAGCGCCAAGGAACTTCGCGATGTGATTTCGCTTAGTCTCGTAATCATGATTCTCAATCTTGAGTCCGAGACGAATCTCCTTGACCACAATATGAGTCTGATTAGCTCTAGCTTCACGCGCCTTCTGAGCGATCTCGTACTTATACTTTCCGAAATCCATGATCTTGCAGACTGGTGGCTTTGCGTCAGGCGAAATCTCTACGAGATCAAGACCAACCTCTTCGGCCATTGCCAATGCAGCTTGTAGATCGATGATGCCAATTTGATCACCCTCGTAGCCGATGAGGCGTACCTCATTGCTGCGAATGCGATCATTGATTCTCAAATCAGCGCTGATAACTGTTTCCTTCCAACTACTTCATGGTTATGTGTAGAACTCGACCCCAAGATCAGAAGACCTTAGTGACGTTCGCATGAAGATAGCCGCACAGCGTGGCAGAAGAGAGGCAATAGCCCCTACTTTGAACTACGTGACCGACCAGCAGAACCGGTGAGGTGGGAGCGGCTAGCTCCACTTGATGGGAGAAGGCTACCCCACAGCCCCCAAATTAGCCATTTATCTAGCCACCGATGGCGTGGACTCCCCCATCGACATGGACGATCTCGCCGGTGGTCATGGGGAACCAATCCGAGAGAAGGGCGACTGTGCCCTGGGCGGCCGGAATTGGGTCACTTACATCCCATGCCAGCGGAGCCCGGGCGGTCCAGACATCTTCAAAGTCAGAGAAGCCAGGGATGGATTTAGCAGCCATGGTCTTAATTGGGCCGGCCGCGATGAGGTTGGAACGGACCTTATCTGCGCCGAGGTCGCGGGCGAGGTAGCGGGAGCAGGACTCAAGGGCTGCCTTGGCAACACCCATCCAGTCGTACTTCGGCCAAGCAACGGTTGCGTCGAAGGTAAGACCTACAACGCTTGCACCGCTCTCCGGGAAGAGGGGCTTACATGCCATGGTGAGAGATTTCAACGAATAGGCGCTTACATGCACGGCTGTTGCAACGTCCTGCCACTCAGTATTGAGAAAGTTTCCACCAAGAGCGGCCTCTGGCGCGAAGCCAATTGAATGTACAACGCCATCAAGATATGGAAGGTGCTCTTTGATCTTCCCTGGTAGCGCGGCAAGATGCTCTTCACTTGTTACATCGAGTTCGATTACCGGTGCAGGCTTGGGAAGTCGACCAGCGATTCGCGTTGTGATGCTGAGCGCTCTTCCGAACGATGAGAGGACGACATCAGCGCCCTGCTCCTGCGCAAGGCGGGCGACATGGAATGCAATCGATGAATCCGTGAGGACACCTGTTACGAGAATTTTCTTGCCTTCAAGTAGACCCATGCTTAGTGCCCCATTCCTAATCCGCCATCAACTGGTATGACAGCGCCGGTGATATATGCCGCCTCTTGCGAAGCTATGAAGGTAACAACATCTGCAACTTCTGCTGGAGAGCAGAAACGTCCTAGGGGAATCTGTGATACATACTTCTCTTTGAGGTTATCAGCCAAGACAGCGGTCATATCGGTCTCCACAAAGCCAGGGGCTACAACGTTGAATGTGATTCCCCTGCTTCCATATTCACGGGCGAGAGTACGAGCTAGGCCGACGAGGGCGCTCTTCGTCGCTGCGTAATTTGCCTGTCCGGCAGAGCCAAGCAGGGCAACAACGGAGCCGATAAAGATCACTCGGCCGGATCGCTTCTTCATCATTCCTGCAAGAGAGCGCTGTGCCACCCTAAAAGTTCCGGTGAGGTTTGTATCTACAACATCTTGGAAATCAGAATCGGACATCCGCATCGCGAGTCCATCTTTCGTAATTCCCGCATTTGCGATCAGAACATCAACTGTTCCGTACTTCTCTTCAATCTCGGCAAAGGCGCTATTTACGCTGGCGCTATCGGTGACATCCATCTGAACGCCAAGGAGTCCATCGGGTGCTCCCCCAGTACGGTAGGTGATGATGACGTTATCGCCCGCCTCTTTGAAGGCTTGTGCGATAGCGAGGCCAATACCCCGATTTCCGCCCGTTACCAGGACATTACGTGCGCTGCTCATGTGAGTAAGTTACCTGTTACTTCTGCGTAGTTGAAAGTGGTCGGCCCTGTGTTGCAAAGGAGTTACCCTTCAACTATGCGCAAGTTCGGTCGAAATCGCAGTACCTCCATCCAGCCTGCCACAGTCCATTCGATCTCCTCTGTCTCAGAGAGCCTCTCCCAGGATCAATCGGGGAGGCAGCGTCGATACTTCATCTCTATGATGATTAGGACCGCCTGTTTCATCCTCACGGTTGTGCTACCAAGTCCTTATCGGTGGATTGCGCTCTTCGGTGCCGTCACCCTTCCTTATGTTGCTGTTGTTATCGCAAATGCTGGTCGAGAGACGATGAAGACACCGACACCAGAATTTAACGCGAGAGAGTTAAAGTAGATCTCAAGCCGTAAAAGCTTGTCGTTGATAGAGATCTGAATAAAGTCCACCGAGTTCGAGAAGTTCTGCATGGGTTCCTCGTTCAACAATCTCTCCCCCATCCACCACAATAATCTGGTCAGCGTTGAGAACTGTTGAAAGTCGGTGCGCAATCACGATAGATGTACGACCAACCAGAGCAGTATCGAATGCCTCCTGCACAAGCGCTTCATTCTCGGAGTCCAAGTGGGCTGTCGCCTCATCAAGAATCACAATCGATGGTGCTTTAAGTAGAAGTCGAGCAATCGCTAAGCGTTGTTTCTCACCGCCCGAGAGTCGATGACCACGCTCCCCCACGACGGTATCGAGGCCATTAGGAAGAGAGCGAATGAATTCACCAATCTGAGCCGAATCACAAGCTGCAAGCATCTCTTCGTGAGTTGCATCGCTCTTTGCATAGCGCAGATTCGATTCAATGCTTTCGTGGAACATATGTGAATCTTGAGTAACGACACCGATTGCTTTACGAAGTGAAAGCACTGTGTATTCACGAATATCGCGACCTTCGATAGAGATTGATCCTGAAGAGACATCGTAGAGGCGAGGAATTAAGGAAGAGATGGTGCTCTTTCCCGCACCCGATGGTCCAACAATCGCAGTGGATGTACCGCTCGGAACCGAGAAGGAGATTCCCTTGAGAATCTCACCAGACTCAACCATCTCTTTCTTCGCAGCGGATTCCAATGAAGCAAGTGAAATCTCTTCAGCCCGCGGGTAGGTAAAGTGCACTTCCTTAAATTCGATACTCGGTGTTGATGTCTTGAGTTCAACCGCACCTTCGGAATCCCGAACCATCGGCTCAAGGTCAAGCACTTCGAAGACTCTCTCAAATGAGACAAGCGCGGTCATAATATCGACGCGAACATTCGCCAGAGAGGTAAGAGGTCCGTATAGACGAGCCAAGAGAGCGGTGATAGCAAGGAGTGTTCCGAGCGTGATTGTGCCGTTAATCGCTAGATGGCCACCAACTCCGTAGGCGAAGGCGGTCGCAACTGAGGCGACGGAGGTAATCGCTATAAAGAAGGCGCGATTGAGAAGCGCGATACGAATACCCATATCTGCAACGCGGCGAGCGCGGGCCGAGAAGACCTCTCCCTCTGTACGAGAGTCGCCGTAGAGATTTACCAGCAACGCTCCCGAAACGTTGAAGCGTTCAGTCATGGTTGAAGACATCTCAGCATTGAGATTAAAAGATTCACGGGTTAACCGCTGCAGATGTTTACCGACCCACTTAGTTGGCAGGAGGAATAAGGGAAGAAGGAGTAGCGAGAGAGTTGTGATCTGCCACGAGAGGAGGAAGAGCGTTCCGGCTACCAAGATGAGGCTCAGGATGTTGCTGATAACTCCGGAGAGCGTTGAAGTGAAAGCTTGTTGTGCGCCAATAACATCAGAGTTGATTCTAGAAATGAGTGCGCCGGTCTGGGTGCGGGTAAAGAAGGCAATTGATTGACGCTGTACATGTGAGAAGACTTTTGTCCGAAGGTCAAAGATGAGGCCCTCGCCGATTCTTGCGGAGTAGAGACGGCCGAGTGCGCTGAAGAGCGCATCAGCAATTGCCAGACTCGCAACGATGATGGCAAGTTCCGTTACTACTCCCCCGTCGCGATGCATGACGCCCTGATCGATCAGGCGACGGAGCATGAGCGGAGTTGCGACCATGATTAGCGCATCTATTACAACAGTAACTAAGAAGATGATAAGCGACGCCTTGTAGGGTCTCGCAAAACCCACAATCCTCTTAAATGTTCCCGGCTTGAGTCTCTGATTCTTAACCGAGGAGTCCATGGTGGCTGATCGCATCGCCATCCATGCAGAATGCATTGACATCTAAATCAGACTGTAAAACCGATTGAGCGAAGTTGCTCTCTTCCATCATCCGTAATGCGGTTCGGGCCCCAAGGTGGCATCCATACCCAGTTGATCTTCACATCCGTTGTGAGGTCTTGCAGAACGGATCGAGTCTGATCCTCGATAACATCCTGAAGTGGGCACGCGGCAGAGGTAAGAGTCATATCAAGGATGGCGACGTTATCACCCTCGATGCGCATGTCGTAGACAAGACCGAGATCGATGACGTTGATACCAAGTTCAGGGTCGATAACATCCTTCATCGCCTCTGTTACTTCTTCTTGAGTCGCTACCTTGCTCATCGTGCATCCTCTTCTCGTCCGTTAACTTGCACCACTGCATCTTTGAAAGCCATCCAGCCCAAGAGCGCACACTTTACTCGTGCCGGAAATTTCGAGACACCAGCAAGCGCGACTGCATCCTCGAGGACCTCTTCATCGCCAGATTGGCTGCCCTTGCTCGCCATCAGCTCCGAGAAGCTCTCCAGAACCCTCATCGCCTCATCGACCGGCTTTCCGGTTACGAGTTCACTCATGATTGAAGAGCTCGCTTGCGAGATGGAGCAACCGACGCCATTCCAGGTAACGCTCTGCACTCCACCATCACGCAGAACGAGGTTCAATGTGATCTCATCGCCGCAGCTTGGATTGACGTGGTGGACTTGAATATCGGATTCAGCGCTTAGCCCTTTGTGATGTGGGTTCTTATAGTGATCGAGAATAACTTCTTGATAGAGGGATTCGAGCTCCATTAGTTCACCTTGAAGAATTTCTGTGCGTTTTTGATTCCCTCTGCAAGCGCATCAATCTCAGCAATTGTGTTGTAGAGATAGAACGATGCTCGCGTTGTTCCGCTGACACCAAATCGACGCATCAACGGCCAGGCGCAGTGATGCCCGGTTCGCACAGCGATGCCATCTTGATCAAGAACCTGGCCGACATCATGTGGATGGATCCCCTCGATCGTGAAGGAGATAGTTCCACCTCGGGACTCCATTGAATTCGGTCCAATGATTGTTAGACCGCTAATCTCGTTGAGAGCATTGAGAGCATGCTCGGTTAACGCCAGCTCGTGCTTATGAATGGAATCCATTCCAAGGTCGCTCATGTAATTCACTGCCGCGGCTAGACCAACCGCCTGGGCCATATTAGGAACACCCGCTTCAAACTTTCGTGGCGCGCTCGCCCAAGTTGCGTTCTCCATAGTTACCGATTCGATCATCGAACCACCGAAGAGATATGGCTCCATCAGATCGAGGAGCTCTGCCCTCCCCCAGAGAATTCCAATCCCGGTTGGACCAAGTGCCTTGTGTCCAGAGAAGGCTAAGAAATCAACGCCGAGCTGCTTTACATCGACGCTCATGTGAGGAACGGATTGACAGGCATCAAGCACAACTACCGCGCCAACTGCATGCGCGCGTTCCACAATGGCTTCAAGCGGGTTGATGGTTCCCAAGACATTTGATTGATGGGTGATTGCAACAACTTTCGTTGATGCATCAACAATCTCGTCCAAATTCGAGAGATCTAAACGACCATCTTTAGTGATTGGGAACCAGGCAAGAGTTGCTCCGGTTCGTTTGCAAAGCTGTTGCCAGGGGATGAGATTTGCATGGTGCTCCATCTCGCTGACAACGACCTTGTCACCAGGTTTCAAGCAGAGTCTGCCTGAGCCAGGGTTTCCAAAACTGTAAGCAATAGCATTGAGCGCCTCTGTGGCGCTCTTGGTGAAAATGGTCTCATCCACTTCTGCGCCGATAAATGAGGCGATGATCTGTCGAGCGGATTCAAAGGCCTCGCTCGCCTGCTCTGCGAGGAGATGCGAGCCACGATGAACCGCCGCGTTACTCTCCGTATAGAAGCGGCGCTCAGCATCCAAAACCTGAATGGGCTTCTGGCTTGTTGCACCACTATCAAGATACTTCAAAGATGCACCTTGGCGCATGACCTTAGAGAGAATGGGGAAATCCTCCCGCACTCTCTCCACATTAAATTCTCTCGACATAAGCGTTACGCAGTGACGTACTCTGCGTAGCCTTTCTCTTCCAACTTCTCTGCGAGCTCTGCTCCGCCAGCTTCAACGATGCGACCAGCAGCAAAGACGTGTACGAAATCAGGCTTGATGTACTTCAAAATGCGTGTGTAGTGAGTAATGAGAAGGACACCAACTTCACTGTTGCTCTTAATACGATTAACGCCTTCTGAGACAACTCGCAGTGCATCCACGTCTAGACCAGAATCTGTCTCATCGAGAATGGCAAACTTTGGCTTCAACAGTTCCATCTGAAGGATCTCATGGCGCTTCTTCTCGCCACCAGAGAATCCCTCGTTCACATTGCGCTCGGCGAATGCTGGATCCATGCTGAGGTCAGCCATTGCTGCCTTAACTTCTCCTACCCAGGTGCGAACCTTTGGTGCTTCACCGCGAATTGCAGTGACTGCAGTCCGGAGAAAATTGGATACTGAAATTCCAGGAACTTCTACTGGGTACTGCATCGCAAGGAAGAGGCCTGCCTTTGCACGCTCATCAACGCTCATGGCTAATACATCTGCTCCATCGAGTGTGACTGTTCCACCTGTGATCTGGTACTTAGGATGGCCAGCTAACGAGTAAGCAAGCGTTGACTTACCAGATCCGTTAGGACCCATGATTGCGTGAGTCTCACCAGATTTAATGGTGAGGTCGACTCCGCGCAGAATCTGCTTTGAGCCCTCATCTGTCTCAACAGATACTTGAAGATTCTTAATCTCTAGTGTGGACATGGTGGCTCCTTAGTTATTTTCTGCGGTGGAAATAGTGACGGTATCTCCGTCGAGTTTTACAGCGAATACTTCAACAGGGGTGGTAGCGGGTAGAGAGAGCGCTGTGCCGGTGCGGAGATCAAATTCAGCTCCATGCAACCAGCACTCAATTTTGAAATCAGTGATGTCGCCTTCTGAGAGAGAGGCATCAGAGTGCGAACAGGTATCTGCAATAGCAAAGATCTCTTCCCCCACCTTTGCAACGCAGACCGCCTTGCCATCTACCTCTATCTTCTGTGGCTTTCCCTCTTTCAGGGATGCAAGGTTAAGCGAAGTCATAGTTCAACTCCTTGTCGATCGTTGCAGCTATGCGTTCTTCGATCTCTGGAAGTGAGAGCTTGGAGAGGATCTCCATGAAGAAAGCACGGATGACTAGCTTGCGCGCTTCTTCTGCAGGAATTCCTCGTGATTGGAGATAGAAAAGTTGCTCATCGTCAAAGCGGCCGGTTGTGCTCGCATGTCCTGCGCCAACAATCTCTCCGGTTTCAATCTCAAGATTAGGTACTGAATCTGCACGGGCTCCATCAGAGAGAAGGAGGTTGCGGTTGAGTTCATACGTATCTGTTCCCTCAGCAGCAGCCTTGATGAAGACATCGCCAATCCAGACAGTGTGTGCTCCAGCGCCCGAGAGCGCGCCTTTGTAATGAACGCGAGACTTGGCGTGTGGAATTGCATGATCAACATGGACGCGATGTTCAAGGAATTGATCCTTGCCTGCAAAGTAGAGACCGAAGAGTTCAGCGCTAGATCCTGGACCCGCGTATTCGACGGTTGGTAGCAAGCGAACGAATCCGCCACCGACCGTTACAACGTACGAGGTGAATGTAGCATCACGACCAACAATTGCGTGATGGCGACCGATATGCACGGTCTCCTCATCCCACTCTTGAAGAGTTACAAAACGAAGCTGAGCGCCATCCTCAAGAAGAATTTCGATCTCCTCAGCAAGGGTAATCGAACCTGAATTCTCAATGACAACCGTAGCCTGCGAGTGAGCGGATGCTCGGATTAAAAGACGAGATGCCTCAGCAACGCCAACACCACTCCCCTGCAGATCGCGGGAGAGAAAGATTGGTTCTGCAACAACTGCGTTCTTCTCGATCTTTAACTCTTGAACGCGAGCAGTGTTCTTACGAACTTTCAGCGCGACAACATCATCGGTATTTGAGAGAGAGGTTGCACCATCTACCAGCGTGAATGTGAAACCACTGGCGGAGCTGAGAGCCTTAAGCGACGGGCGATCAACAATTGGGGCATCGACATCATGCAACCCGCGCGTACGAGAGAGCGGTGCAAAACGCCACGCCTCCTCTCTTCCAGTTGGGGTGGTGTGGTTCTCAAGAATATTTGAAGCAAGAGCCATGATTAACCAACCGCTCCTTCCATTTGAAGTTCAATTAAGCGGTTAAGTTCTAGCGCGTACTCCATAGGAAGTTCGCGTGCAATTGGCTCAACGAATCCACGGACGATCATCGCCATCGCTTCATCCTCACTCATTCCACGTGACATGAGATAGAAGAGCTGGTCATCACTAATCTTCGAGACTGTAGCCTCATGACCCATGCTGACATCATCTTCACGGATATCAACATACGGATAAGTATCTGATCGTGAGATGGTATCTACAAGGAGTGCGTCGCACTTCACTGTTGACTTCGAGTGATGTGCTCCCTCTTGTACTTGAATCAATCCACGGTACGAGGTGCGACCTCCGCCGCGAGCGACAGATTTAGAGATGATAGAAGAAGATGTGTATGGAGCGGCGTGAACCATCTTTGCGCCAGCATCCTGATGCTGACCTTCGCCTGCGAACGCGATGGAGAGTGTCTCGCCCTTTGCATGTGGACCCATGAGGTAGACAGCCGGATACTTCATCGTGACTTTGGAACCGATATTTCCATCGATCCACTCCATCGTTGCGCCCTCTTCGCAGACTGCGCGCTTCGTCACGAGGTTGTAGACATTGTTAGACCAGTTCTGAATTGTTGTGTAACGAACGCGGGCATTCTTCTTCACGATAATTTCAACTACTGCAGAGTGAAGTGAATCGGATGAATAGATGGGCGCTGTGCAACCTTCTACATAGTGAACGTATGAACCCTCGTCCGCGATGAT
Source organism: Actinomycetota bacterium (assembly GCA_947452525.1). GTDB lineage: Bacteria > Actinomycetota > Actinomycetes > Nanopelagicales > Nanopelagicaceae > PALSA-747. The sequence goes on along the minus strand of CANGCW010000017.1, from coordinate 3,147 downwards.
AAGGGTGCGCTCGAATTGACCCATATTCTCGGTGTTAATACGGAAGTAAGCCTGCAACGGAATATCTACATGAACGCCTTTAGGGACGTAGATAAATGAACCGCCAGACCAGACTGATGTATTCAGCGCAGCGAACTTATTGTCACCGACCGGAATAACAGTTCCGAAGTACTCCTTGAAGAGCTCCTCGTGTTCACGAAGTCCCGAGTCGGTATCAACGAAGATTACGCCCAGTGCCTCTAGGTCTTCACGAATGGAGTGATAGACAACTTCAGATTCGTACTGCGCAGCAACGCCCGCTACGAGACGATTCTTCTCAGCATCAGGAATACCTAGGCGATCGTAGGTATTGCGAATATCCTCTGGAAGATCTTCCCAAGACTTTGCCTGCTTCTCCGATGAACGGACGAAGTACTTAATCGTGTCGAAGAAGATTCCCGTGAGGTCAGATCCCCATGTTGGCATCGGCTTCTTCTCAAATAACTTCAAGCCCTTGAGGCGGAGGTCGAGCATCCATTGTGGTTCGCTCTTCTTTGATGAGATATCGCGAACGACATCCTCATCCAGGCCACGCTTTGCAGTGCTACCAGCGGCATCGCTATCTGACCAACCATATTCATAGGTGCCGATACCCTCGAGTTCTGGGTGATCTACAGTCTGGGTTCCTGTTTGCTCGCTCATCCTTGTGCTCCTACCTTGGTTGATACGGTTGTTGGGACAAATGTTGTACATACTCCATCGCCATGTGCGATGGTCGCTAACCGCTGCACGTGAGTACCGAGCGCTTGCGAGATTGATTCTGTCTCTGCCTCACAGAGTGCGGGAAATTCTGCAGCGACATGTGCGATAGGACAGTGATGCTGACAGATTTCGACGCCATTTCCTTTTTCAACGATGGAAGCTGCATAGCCTTCTACAGATAAGAGTTCAGAGAGTTTCGCTACCTTCTCGCGGAGTGAATCTTTCTCCGATAGTTCGCGCGACAGATCAAGCTCTGCCGCGCGCGATGCTGCAAACTCTGCAATAACTTCTTCGCCACGCGATTGCATAAACTTCAACGCTGCAACTGCTAAATCATCGTAGGTGTGATTGAAACTCTCACGACCAAGGTCTGTCATCACAAAAACCTTTGCGGGGCGGCCTCTTCCGCGAGCACGAACGCTGCTCTGATGCTCTTCGCGCGAGATAAGAATTCCATCTGCAATCAGCGCATCGAGATGGCGCCTGATTCCGGTTGGGGTGATGGAGAGCTTCTCGGCGAGATCAACTGCTGTAGCGGGACCTGATTCCAGGATGGCGCGCGCAACGAGATCCCTCGTACGCTCATCGCTCTCTACTGGCCTTTTCACAACAGAAGTGTTGCGTAAATACCCTAGGAATTCCACCTCCTCCCCTCGCCTCTCCGTGTGAGACAGGTCATTGAGGCGATTTTGAGCCCTCAGGCGTCCAGCGCCCGAAGTAGGCTCTCCCTGTGAATGCAGCCAGACGGCCAATCCTCTTCCTTCTCGTCGCCCTCCAATCTGCGATCGTGGTGACCGGCGGCGCCGTTCGTCTCACCGGGTCAGGCCTGGGCTGTCCGACATGGCCCCAGTGTTCAGGCGCCTCGTATGCCCCCGTCCCCCATCAAGCCCAAGGGCAACTACACGCCTGGATTGAATTCGGCAACCGCCTCATCACCGTTCTCCTTGTACTCGTCATCCTCGCAGCCGTTGCTGGAGCGGTCTGGTGGAGTAGGAATTACGAGAAATCCGAACGGAAGAAAATTCGACTACTCGCACTCGCACAGCTTCTTGGGATTGTTGGTCAGATCGTTGTCGGCGGTATCACCGTTCTTACACATCTCAATCCTTTTGCAGTTGCTTCACACTTCTTGCTCTCCATCGCAGTCATTGCTGGAGCGCTCTCACTTCGCAACCGTGTGCTGCAGAGTCCTCGCATTGCGATTGCTGCCCCATCTCGTCAACTCTCTCAAGCAATTCTTGCCCTCACTGCATTTGTCATCACTCTCGGAACGGTGGTCACAGGTTCGGGACCGCACGCTGGCGATATCACCGCGAAGCGCTTTCCTATCGATGCCCGCATAATCTCCTGGCTCCATGCAGACTCTGTGATCGCCCTCATTAGCCTCAGCCTCGGACTCCTCCTGCTGCTCAAAGTCCAGAAGGTCGATTCCACTATTCGATACAAGTACACCGTATTTATTGCCATTGCCCTCGGACAAGGAATAATTGGCTACACGCAGTACTTCACCAAACTGCCGGTAATTCTTGTAGCAGCACATCTACTGGGAGCAACGTTGCTCTGGCTCTCTTTATGCGACGCGGCATATAGCTCCCATACCCTTACAAGCATTTTTCACAAAAGTTCGAATGCGCCAACTGAGAGACAGTCGGCACGAAATGGAGATAACAATGAGTAACCGCCCAACATGGACAGAGTTAGACGATAAAGCGGTTGCAGTAAGCCGTGCCTTGGCAGCAGATGCTGTGCAGAAAGTTGGCAATGGTCACCCAGGTACCGCGATGGCTCTTGCGCCAGTTGCATACACACTTTTCCAGCGCATCCTTAAGCATGATCCACAGAACCCAGAGTGGCTCGGTCGCGATCGCTTCGTTCTCTCCTGCGGACACTCATCGCTCACTCTCTATATTCAACTCTTCCTTTCCGGCTACGGGCTATCACTCGATGATCTCAAGGCATTTAGAACGCAGAACTCACAGACCCCAGGCCACCCTGAGTACGGCCACACCAAGGGTGTGGAAATTACAACAGGTCCACTCGGCTCTGGTATCGCGAGCGCTGTTGGAATGGCGATGGCCGCTCGGTATGAGAAGGGCCTCTTCGATCCAGAATCGTCGACCACACTCTTTGATCACAATGTCTGGGTCATCGCATCAGATGGCGATCTACAAGAAGGAGTCAGCGCAGAGGCTTCATCACTTGCTGGTACGCAGGCATTTGGAAATCTCAAAGTTATTTATGATGATAATCGCATCTCGATCGAGGGCGATACTCATGTCTCCTTCACAGAAGATGTGAGCGCTCGTTACCGTTCATACGATTGGCATGTCATTGACGTTCCCGCACTTCCAAATGGCGATGTAAACCGGGTTGCACTTGAGGCGGCAATGGATGCTGCCGAGAGCA